>CAYTLS010000009.1:2035-13378 GCA_964438745.1 uncultured bacterium | reverse complement strand
GATTGAATGGATTCGGATAATTTTGTTTCAATTGAAACTTTTCAGCCACGATTTCATCTTCAATAGCTGTCGGAACTTCAGTTGAATCAATATAAATTACAGATGCAGCACCAACGATACCAGCATCATTTGTTCCACGAATACCTAACCATTTGACACCTTCTGGAGGAGTAATAGAAAAACTTCCGCCGACAACGCCGGTCATTACTTCTTCAAAGGGTACAATTGCGGCTTCATCAAAGAACACTTCCCCTTTGTTCGGAATTTTTGATGGATAATTTGAACCAAGGCCTAACTGGAAATAATGTCCATTGCCTTTCCAAAACAGATCATTCGGTTGTACAGGATATGCTTGTTCTTCCCAACCATCACTTGTTCCGTATCCTCTATCATATCCCCATTTAAAAATATTTGCATAATGAAATGTATCCCAATAATATCTTGGAAAAATATAAACGCCAGAGATATTTAATGAATCTTCCGGTGTTGGATCATTATTAAATACGGTTTCATTATCTTCAGGGAGAACTTTTGGACTTCTGTCAATTCCAATTTCAATATCATTGTATTTAGCCATAACCCTGTAGAGATATATTTGACTAGGATCTTGAGCCGGTTGAATCCATCCACCGCCAGCATCTGTCTGTGCCTGCCAAGCAGCACAAACACCATTTGCTTGATTGTCAGGATCTTCCGGTCCAATATAAACACAGCCGGAACCATCAATACCCTGCCCGGCATCAGCAGTTAACCATTCCATATACGCAGCATCAAAAACCGATGGCTCATCTCCGGATCGGTCATAGGGATTCCAGTTAGCCAAATTACCGTCTTCATCAGTTTCTTCAAAATGCGGATTACCTAATAAATTGTTCTCATCAGTCCAGGTCTGTGGTTCTTGTAAAATAGTATAAGTAATTCCATCTTCAGGCTCAAATGCAACAGTGTATTCGCCAGATTCTGTTTTTGTTATACTATAATTTTCATTAATCATACTAGGTGTTTTCCCTAGTGGTTCACATTTGACATTATCAAAAGAAATACTCATCAAAGAATCTTCATGTGCGATTCCACTGCCGTGGAGTTCTAATCTAAAAATATTCACCAAATTTTGGTACGCATTAGGGTACACAATCGTATCTTTCAATGTAACCCAACCATCAGTGCTTCCGGTTTCATCCAGAATAACATCATCAGAATCTAAAAGTGTTGCATCAATATGATACCAACCTTCGATGAATTGTAAATTGTGATTATAAAAATGTTCTGCTTTTACATCAACAGAAATTTCATAGATATATCCCAGTAAGAATGGGAAATCTGTACACCAGGCATACCAATCATCATCACCGGTTGTATCATCAATTGCCTGTTGAATTTTGACACATTTTGAACCATTTACACCTTCGCCATCAACATATGCATAATTGCTGCTGTCTTCCGAGTCAGCTGCATATCCAATCAGTCCCAGCGCTGTATACCAGCCTTTGGGGGCAAAATCATTATCCAGGGCGGCTTCTTCAAAATCACCATTCACAATATTATCAATCGCTTCTTCGGTTTGTTCGATCGTGATGTCATCAATCCAAACTTTACCGGCACCTTTCATACCAAAACCAATATAAAAATTGGCGTCCATCCATGTGAGGGTATATTCTTTTTTCTCCCAGCCATCGCTCAGGCCGGTCCACATATCTTGCTCATAACCATCATATAAAGAGAAACCCCACCAGGCATTACCTTCTGAAATTTCATATTTGGTCCAGAAAGTAACCTTGTATTCAGCACCTAATTCCATATTTTCCGGAATGATGTCCATTTCCATACCACCATGAAACTGAATACCTTCAAAATTATTGGTCATAAATAATGACCGTGTTCCTTCAGAAGCTTCGTCATCGACAATTGTCATGGTGTTATAGGTATTAGCATCTTCTTCTGATTTAAAAATAGTGTCACCCTCAGCTGTGACAAAAGTATCTGGGGCTAAATCAGTCCATAGTGCAGCACCAATCCAATTGAAATCTTCGCCTTCAACCGGAATTGACCCAATTACTGTAGAATCTGTTTCAAATCCGTATTGAAACGGAATATCGCCAACATCTTTTATGTCAGCAAAAGAAACAGAAACACACATCATTAATGCAATGATCAACAATGCATTAACATTTTTTAACAATTTCTTCATCTTTTTCCTCCTTAAAGTTAATAAAAACACAACTATTCTTTCTTTATGAAAATCCTATTATTAAAATCCAAATCCCAATGAAAACTTATGGATACTACCAATAATCCCAAAAGGTGTAAAGGAATACCCAAATCTCATTTTGCTCCCTTTCAGAGTGTTACTAAGTCCCACACCAAATGTCGCGCCCTGTTCGCCGGACAGAAATTTATAGCCACATCTTAAATCAATCAGATTGTTATAACTGTATTCCATTCCAACCTGGGCTTTCTCCTGCTCATCGACACTTTTATTCCAGTTTACAGCCAGGGCCAGCCTGTCGTTATTTGTAAAAACGCCATGAACCGGACGAGTAGCGCCAATTGTATAGTTCAGTGGTAACCCATACCCTTCTTTGGCAAAAGTAATCTGCGGACCAAAGTTTCGTATAGTTACAGCAATAATAGTCCCTTCCAGAATTCCAGGTAGGTCAGAATTATATTGTAATCCAAGATCGCCGGACCAGGAAATCTCACTAAACACATCACCCATCATATTTAAACTGAGCAATTTTGCAGTAAACCCGACTTTGAATTTATCCGTATAATTCCTGGCATAAGTCAGCCCATAAGCATAATGACCAACAGAAAAATACTCTCCCGTACCTTCTGGTTGTAATGGTGTACGAACCTTCATTTCATCGGTTGTCAGCGCCAGCAGAGAAATAGCCACCGCGTGATGACCGGCAAACTTTTTCGCAAAACTAAAATAGGACAGGCCAATACCGGCCGGCATACTGGTATACCCAAACTCCATATCAGCAGAAGGAATATTCATCAATCCCGCAGGATTGGAAAACACAGCTGCGGCATTATCAGCCAACCCGATAATAGCGGAGCCCATAGCTTCGCCTCGAGGTGTAGGCATCATTTTTAAAAAAGGTGCAGACGTATTTCCCGGCTTATCATAGGTTTGCGCCTGGGTCAATACCGGTATTGCAAATACAAGTACAAATACTAAAAAACGGATAACACTAAAATTATGTCTCTTTTTTTCCATTACTCTCTCACTTAACAATTACAAATTTTCCAACTTGCTTAAAATTTTTATTACTACCTTTACCTTGCACGACAAAATAATAGATACCACTGCCAACAGTGTGATGATTTTTATTAAGCAAATTCCAACTTGATATATTATAACCTTTTATATTCCTATCGTGATCTAATTCATTGACAAGGATCCCATTAATAGTAAATATTTTTATTGAACATTTACTCGGTAGATTCATAAATGCAATCCGCCTGTCAATCTCATACCAATCATCCCGTAAATCCTGTGTCGGAGCTTCCCAGGTTGGATTTTGTGCATAATCAATATCCGCCCTGTATGGATTAGGAACAACATAGACTTCATCATCACCAGATATATCCGGATCAGGACCTGGAATACTACTTTTTACTAAAAATGATTTAGGTGTTTCCAATGGTCCAATACCTGAAGAATCATCTCTAATATCTATTGATGTAACAGTATACCAATATCTCAAGCCATTTTTCAAGCCGCTATCTGTGAATTCAAATTTCAAACCGGTGTCGTATCCAGAGCCATTGATACTATCATATTGAGCTATCAATGACCAGGGACCATATTCACTTTCTTCACTTCGATAGACTTTAAATCCATCAAAATCTTTTTTAATACCATCGATTCTGGAATTATCAACTGTTTCTAACGGATTATAGCCTTCATAATAATCTTTCCAATGCCAATCTATCTTTATTCCATGGGACACGGGTTCTAATTCAAATTTGGGTGGATTGGGCGGTTTAGGTACCTGAAAATCGGCACTGTATAATGATCTGGCAGTTTTTATATTTTCCCTGACGTCATCCAGTCCTGCCCCGCCGGCAATCGCTGTAGTTACACGAATTGTATCTCCAGGCAGTAAGCTCGGGTAAGCTCCTTTTGCAATTAATCCACGCATACTACCGAAGATATCTTCATCATAGGTACGATCAATTTCATTTTTTGACATTTCGCGATAAAAATCACTATTGACATGAGGATCTAATGGTCCACCATCCCAACTCCAAAATCTAGTATTCAGGCCTGTAATAGAGACACTTTCACCAGGTAATGAAATACCTAAAATATCAAAGCCTATCAATTCATTATTAGGAAAGTCATCATTGCCTGTACCTGGATGATCTCCCTGTACCATGAATTTACCTTCCACATCCCAGAAGGATAAATCGTCCCCCCAGTTTGATCCTTTAGAAAATTCACTACTGTGCGGATCAGCATAAATTCCAAGATACAAGCTTTCCCAATCATTTTCATTTTCATTTATTATATAGTAATCGATAAAAATAATTTCGCTATACCACTCATTATCAAAGGCAAAAGATCGTTGTATCACATGGGCATCCATAGGTGTATGCAGACGTAAAATTTCAGGCGCTTCCGGAGTAGTTTTTGTTACTACATTATCATAGTATTGACAAATATAATCTTCATGAGATATAGGATAATAGTTGTCCGATAATGTTCCGTCTTCATTAAAAAAATCCACGACTGTATTTGGGTTTATACTTGGATCTTGCTTCTCAAAAATATTCGAACTATATATGATGTGGTTCGGATTATATTTTGGCATAAATTCAAAATAATCGCCACTTGGAGACTTTGTTGCGTTATAACCGCCAGACACACTTACCAATGTATCCCCATTTACAATAGCTCCAACCCAAATACCATTATAGGCGAGAAAACTGTTGTTACTGGATTTTGGATAAATAAGTGCATGTGACATTTCTGGAATTCCAAAATAATTGCTTGCGCTATTTCCTACATTTCCAACTGCCAATTTTAAATTATTGATTTCATGATAACGAAAATCAACATTCGCTGGCGGGTAAACATCTTGCCCCAGTAGGATAGTTGTTAAAAGGATTAGTGATATGTAAGTTCTTATTGATTTCATACGCTTCTTATTTTATGATTACAAATTTTCCAACCTGTTTGAAATTTTTATCATTTTTCAAACCTTCTACCACGAAATAATAAATGCCACTACCAACGGCATGATTATTATTATTGAGTAGGTTCCAACTCGCTATATTGTGACCTTTTTCAGCACGATGATGTTCGAATTTGTCCACCAGAATGCCATTGATGGTGAATATATGGATTTTACAATCAGCAGGTAGATTCATAAATACAATTCTTCTATCGATTTCGTACCAATCATCCCGGAGTTCCTGTGTCGGGAACTCCCAGGCCGGCATTGTAGAATAGTCCCTGTCAGCGCGATAAGGATTTGGCACCACAAATACTTCATCATTACCAGATACATCCGGGCTTGGTCCCGGCATTGTACTATTTATCATAAAGGATTTTGGTGACTCCAGAGGGCCGATACCAGAGGAATCATCGCGAATATCAATAGCAGTTACAGTGTAATAATATCTCAACCCGTTTTTCAACCCACGATCGATGTGAGAGAATTGTAATCCGGTATCATATCCATGACCATTGGTAGAGTCATATTGAGCGATCAATTCCCAGGGGCCATATTTTCCTTCTTCACTGCGGTAAACTTTAAATCCATCGAAATCTTTAATAATGCCGTCATTACGGGAATTATCAACGGATTCAATAGGATTATACCCTTCATAATAATCTTTCCACGACCAATCAATTTTCACACCGTTGTTAATGGCCTGCAACTCAAACTTGGGTGGATTTGGTGATTTAGGTACCGAGAAACCGGCTTGATAGAGATTTTGGGCAGCTTTCATATTTTCCCGTAATTTCTCTATGCCCAGTCCACCTGCCAAGGCAACTGTAAAGCGCAAAGTATCTCCCGGGGCCACTTCCGAAATAGGTCCATTGGCATAAAGACCACGCATACTGCCAGACAGATCCGGGCCATAGGTCCGATCAATTTCATTCTTCGCTATTTGCTGATAGTAATCTTCATTAAAATGCGGATCATTTGGACCGTCGGTCCAACTCCAAAATCTGGTATTCAACCCTTCAATAGGGTCATGCCCACCGGGTTTTGCAACACCGAGAATCTTCCATCCTGTCAACGCACCCCCCGGTAAATCATCATTTCCTGTCCCGGCATGGTCTCCCTGTACCATCATACTACCACCTTCATCCCAATAGCTAATATCATCAGAAATGGTAACACCTTTGCTAAAATCACCACAATGCGGATCGCCATAGACACCAAAATGAACATCTTTCCAGGCAGAATCATGGTCATTGATCACAAAATAATCCATAAAGATTATATCAGAATACCATTCATTATCCCAGGCAAAACTACGCTGGATAACATGGGCATTCATTGGTGTGTGCAATTTCAAGGTAGCTGGTGCTTCCGGTAAATTTCTCAAGACCTTATTATCATAATACTGACAGATAAAATCTTCATGGGAGATCGGCAAATAATCTTCTGAAAGGGTACCGTCTTCATTGAAGAAGGAGGTTAATTTATTAGGATCTAAATTTGGATTTTGTTTTTCAAATATGCTGGTTCTGTAAATCACATCATTATCCCGAAAATCCGGATAAAATTCGTGAATGCTTCCACCCGGTGATCCCTGGGCATCATAAGCTGCCGAAATACTCGCCAGTGTATCACCATTAACAATCGCGGCCAACCAGAATCCGCTCCAGGCCAGGAAAGTATTGTTAGAGGACTTTGGATAGACCAATGAATGAGAAAAACCGCTCACGCCCACATAGCCGGCATCATTACTGCCGATATTTCCCACTGCAAACTTTACATTGTTGATTTCGTGATACTTGAAATCACAATTCGCCGGTGGAAAGACCATCTGACCAAAAAGTCGTGTGACTAAAAAGATGCTTAATATAATAGAATATTTCTGCATTTAATCTTGACCTTAATTAAAATTAATCTTGATTCCAAGGCGCACAATTCGTCCCCAACTATAGGTATTTATGGCTCTGTTATACATTAAATCAGGATACATGATATACTGATCGGAGGTTCCTGCAAGGTCGCCATAATCTAATACTTCGCCGGTACGGGCATTAAATCCGGAACCCAGGTTAAGATTTCTGAAATTCAATAAATTTTTTGCCTCAACAAAAAGTCTAAACCTGATTTTACCCATTCTGAATCCCTTTTGAAGATCAGCATCCAGGCGATACCGGGCAGGCCCTGTCTCCGTATAGGGTTCAATATAAATTTGATTTGGAATTAAGGGTGTATAGGGGTACCCATTATAAGCAGACCCTGTCATGTTTAATGAGAAATCCTTCAAATAGAATCCGAACAGATTAATTGGTTTCGTTTCCGGTACAAAGAATGAAAATGTAAAGTTACCAACATGATTGATATCATATCCGACTCTCTGAGCCCGGACCGGTGGCGGTTGCACTTCTCCCCTGTTATAGGCATCCAGAGAAGTCAGATCAAATCCACGCGCCAATGTATAGGTGTAATTAGCAGTAATCGCATAAAAATTTGCATACTCTTTGCGAAGTTCGGCCTCAAACCCCCGGCTGGATCCAAAACCAGTATTTTCATAAACAACATTAATTGGCTGTGTTTTTGTTTGCCGGGTATTGATCGCATCGGAATAATCTTTACCAAATATTTTTACTCGCAGTACATAATTTTTTATAAATTCTGTCTCTACACCCACTTCATAACTGATCTGTTTTCTAGGATCAAGATCAGGATTTCCGATAGCATAATTCAAAAAGGGATCAAGATACATTTCCTGAAAACTTGGCTGTTGAGCAAAATATCCGTAATTAAAAAATACTTTTGTTTTCAGGTTAGCAGGAATGGATAATCCAAAACGCGGCGAATAAGCGACTTTAACACGATCAAATTTTTCAATCTCTGTACCGGCGGCCTGATTAAAAGCGTCAATATACCTATCCGAATTGATGGTTTCACCATGTATATAATAGTCAGCCCGCATACCCAGAAGTAGATACATACCAGCATAATCAATTCTATCCTGAACATACCAACTTCCCCGTTGTGGAGTATCATTAAAATACCATCGTGTACTGCCATATCTGGGATGTGCACCGGGTAAGGAATCTCGTTGAGGATAGTAATTGTTATATCCGGAAATGCTTAAATAATTGATCTTTTTATGCTGAAAATTAAGACCGAATTCAAATTTATGGATTTTGGCAATATGTTTGACAAACTGGAAATCGAAATCATAAACATCGCTTTTAGATGTGTTGTACCCTTTTGTAACACCATAATCCATATAATGATCTTTATTTTCATCAAGGTTCTCTTCCGGACCAATATAATTGGGATTCGTATTTGACCAATTTAAATATTGATCACTGATCCCAAGCGAGTCAAAATAATTTACTACCCCGGGAATTGATCCGGTTGTATTTCCAAAATTATCGCCGTCAAACCCCATTAGCGAAAGATTGTAGTTCCACATATCTTCAGGGGTATTTAAACCCATTAAGCCACCGTAACTACCTACACTCTGTTTTGACATAATTATTTTATAGTAGGTATTTTTTTGTAGTGAATGATTGAAAATAGCTGTGAATTTATTGACAGTACTGCGTCCAATACCAACTCTGTTTGGTAAGTTTTTCCAGGAAAGATTATAGTTCTTATTAAAATTTTTCTGATACCTGTACTTAAGATTCAGCCTGATCTTTTTGGTTGGTTTATAATCAATCGCAGCGGAGCCTTTATAATTTGTATGCTGATGATTGGGAATGGAGAAAAGACCAAAATCTGTTTCACCATAATCACCACCCATATGATGATATCCATCTTTCAGATCCGTAGACAAGGTTGTTGAAAAACTACCATCCCCCGGTAAAAAATTCAAGGGTCCGTTAACCCCAAGATAGGTGTAATTATAACCTTCATTCTTGCCATTTGAAAACTGGTCGCTTTTGGTGTGAAAATCCACATCAATATAGTCTTTTCCGGATTTTGTAATAATGTTAATGATGGCGCTTTGAGCATTTCCATAGCGTGCATCAAACCCACCTTTGATAATCTCAACTTCTTTGATCTGGTTAATATCAATATCAACCGCATTGACACCCGTGATTGGATCATTGACCGGTACACCGTCAACTAAGTAAAGCACTTCATCACTTCGACCACCGCGAACATGAATCGCATCGTCGACTTTCACAACACCAGCCTGCAGTGCGAAAAGATCTGTTGCCGATGTCATGACCGGCATCCGTTCAATTTCTTCAGAACTGATCATTTGAGAACTATTAGCTGTTTTCACATCCACAGCAGGCCGGTCCGCTGTAACAACGACTTCCTGCCCACTGATGGCTTCTACTTCCATTTGTGCATTAATTTTTGTCATGCGGTTGCTGGAGACTTTGACATCTTTAATAATGTATTTGCTATAGCTAATGAAGGTCACTGTCATTGTATAAGTCCCGCCGGGAACCTGGGTGATCAGATACATACCATTTTTATCCGTGGCAGCACCAAAATATTCACTTTTATTCTCGTTATTAACGAGCATAACATTGGCGCCCATTAACGGTTCACCTGATTTGGCATCGGTTACAATTCCTTTGACTATACCATCAGCAAAACAAAGGGTTGTTATTAATAAAATTGCAATAATTGAAATTTTCTTGATCATATTAAAATCCACTTTTAGAATGGTTTATCTTCTTCAAAATAGGTAATTGCTTTTCTCAGGATCGCTTGTCCGGCTTCGACTGTGAATGGATATAATGGGAAACCACAGAAAAGAATTCTGAAGGTATCATTATAATATCCGGAACCAACTGTTCTACCGTTCCAATTCAAGGCGGCACTATCCGCTGTTGCAAACCTAAAAACAGGCTCAGCAAAATTTCCAAGGCCATTAATATAGGTCACATCGGTAACCCCACCAATGGCAGCGCTGATTTTTGACTCATCAACCAAAACGGAATCAGAACCAAACGTAACAGCCTGAAGTTTATTAGGAACATTATCATAATAATTATCTAAATGAAGGATGTCTTTAGTGAAATTTCCAAAATATTTTAATTCTTCGACGATGTCCGGTCGCTCCAGATTATCAAGGATTTCTTTGGATGTAATCATGAGATTGCCACCCGTTTCGACATACTGCCACAAAATTGGAACAAATTCATTCAAATGGCTTGAACGGGTATGTTCACAATGATAAAGAACATTTTTGTATTTGGAAATTTCTTTAGCAGACACAACTCCCTGACTTGCGTAGTCCCACATACCATAGTTTCCAGGTACTACACCATTAAACACTTCGCTAAAGTAATCATCCTGCTTGGTATCAGAAACACCAAATCTGTCATCATAGGTATCATCAATCACCAGCCACTCCAGTTCATCATGGTCTGGTTCATAAAAGTACATCTCTATTGATGCTGGTGTGTCATCATCTTTGAAAGCCGTATTTCGGGCCTTAACGTAAAGTGTATGCGACCCTTCCAGATTGCCGGTAATTTGAGCAGGATCGATGTAAAAGGCTGAATCCGGTACTGGACCAAGCCACTCTCCATCATCAACTTTGTAAAGGTAATCCATTATTTCCGGTGGATTTGCATAAAGATTTGGATTGGGTTGGGAATCAGCCACCACGACTTTAATTCCCTGATAGATATAATCAGTCTCCTTACTGACAAGTAAAGTATCGCCCCAGACAGGGAAAACAATTTCTGTTTCCGGCGATACACTCTGTCGTGTATAAATTTCCAGGCTGTCACCCACCGGATCAATGTTTCCCTTGATATCTTCTGCGAAAACACGAATTGTTTGTTGATTTACACTTTCTTTTGATGGAAATACAATCAGTTTGCGATCCTTTTCTGTATAGACAGTTTCCTGTTCAAAAACCTCATCGGAATCCAAAAATTTGGTTGTTATTTGATAGTGATAGCCTTTGATAATACTGTTATCCGAAATGCCATTCCAACCAATATACTGGACAGATTCATACAGTTGATCTAATGGTTCGGCAGCATTGGGACTGGGAATATTCAGGACTCTTGTCTGTGGCGGCTCAATTTCATGCTTCTCACCACTCACTTCCGGTTTCAGCAATTCTGAACAGCTGTAAACCATTATAAAAATTAAAAATAATACAAATAGTTTTTTAATACGCATAATCATTATTCCTGCTCAATTT
>CAYTLS010000009.1:0-2025 GCA_964438745.1 uncultured bacterium | reverse complement strand
TTGCCAATAGCAGTACTATCACTGCCTACAGTACTAAAATAAAATTTATCACCCAGACGCCGTATACCTTCATTAACATAATAGGTTAGGTAAACATCGGTAACTCTTCGTTCATCAACCGGAAATTCTGTTTCAATACTGACCATTGTTCTGGCCCCCTCTCCCTGATAGGTCAGGGGATATTTTTGACCACCAATAACAAAGGCAGTATCTAAGGGCGACATTTGAAATTGTAGTTTTGTGTAGTCATAAGGTGGCACTGAGCCATGAGCAATCTTCACATACTCCTGGTTGGAACTGAGTAAGTTGAATACAATAGCTTTGGTTCTGTCCTGACGAAATTGATCAGCTTCCTGGTAAAAATCAGTATAATTGGTATCATTATAGAGTCGAAAATTGGTGCAAATAACCTTTAAACTATCATTCTCCTGAACAATTTCTTCAAAAGCCGTTCCTTCGCCAAGATCGTAAGTAAACCATATCCTGATTTCACCGGGTTCTGTTATTTCTTCTGCTGTTGGATATTCACAAGACGAGATCATTATCCAACCCAATACAGCAATCCCCAAAATTAGATATTTATATTTCATTCCTGCATCCACTATTTAATTTCTATTATTTTTACAATTACATCTTCTTTAATTATATCGTATGTACCTGCATCTATGTTGCCATTTTCAATACCGTAGTTCTGCTGGGCCAGAATTGCAATTTTACCACCATCCACTTTTGTAATTCCTGCTATTGGTTTATCAAATTCATTAGAGATGTCGATAATATCCCGTTTTGAAGCAAAAGAGACACCGGCAGAATCCAATTCATGATAGGTAAGTGTTTCCAGGGATTTACCAAAGATACCTTCAGCAGTAGCGCTATTCCAGATTGTTTCAGGTAAAATTACTTTTACCAGCAAATTCCGGGTGTTTCCATTTGACTGTCCATATTCATTTATATAACAAGTCGTGTCATTAATCATTGCCAGCCCATTAATACTGACTGCCGCTTCATCCACGCCATCAAAATCAGAGGAACTCACTTCATACAATCCACTTTGTTCCCATTTACCAAACTCACTACTGGCAGGGTCAAAGCGTACAAATCTTCTGCGATTGCGGTTTAAAGACAAAGTATCAACAGTATGAACATTTCCGACACTATCAATATAGGTTGGATAATTAATCAGTTCTTTTTCGATAATGGCGATAAGACGTCCTTTATTATCAATATCAAGACCAGAAAAACCACCATCCCCTTCACGTTGGAGATAATATTTTCTCAACCCCTGGTATGGATCAAGGCGCCTAACAATATTAGCAAATCCTTTTTTTTCACCCAGTTCTCCCCAACGTCCGGTCATTTGAAAAAGTGAGGGGCCATATTTATCAGCCACCCAATAATAATTGCCACTGGGATCATACAGTACACCGCCGGGATTCATGCCCCAAAATTGTGCTTCAACATCAGGATTTACAATCTCAAAATCATTAAAGAAATTTGTAACAGGTAGACCGGAAACCTTCTCATCGCGGAGGGTTTTAATCGGGTTTCTGTCAAGGATTTCAATCTTATTATTATCCTTAAGTTTTACTTTTACAATTTCAGGTGTATAGGAGGGCTCCAAAAAATTAATTCTTTCAACTTTACCGTCAACACTATTCAATACAGGACCTCTTCCTGTTACAAGAACATACTCTCTTCCGCCCAAATAATGTATTGATGAAAAGCCGCCCAGTTTAAAATCACTACCATCCTTTAGATTAGGAAGATCATTCCATTTCAATATATAATCACCATCAAATGAGGGATTTGAGATCAATATTTTATTCCCTTCACATTGATAGATAAAAAACAATATTAAAAATAAAAATAAAGGACTAATTAATAATTTTATGTGCTTTTTCTAAGTGGATACAAGTTGTTTTTGATTCTTTCCAAATAAATCCAATTGCATCTAATCTTATACTCGATGCACCTTTTTCAATGTATTCAAATTGCCAGATTTTAAACAGGAAATCATCCGCCGGA
>CAYTLS010000008.1:10192-13487 GCA_964438745.1 uncultured bacterium | reverse complement strand
CTGGCCAACGCGATTTTACGGTCAGAAGGAGATTCCAAACGGGCTATGTACGCCCACATGTTTGGCTCTATTTTAAATATATTTCTTGATCCGATTTTTATTTATTGGTTTGACCTGGGTGTAAAAGGCGCTGCCTGGGCGACATTAACCTCAATATTTATTACCTCCCTGATCTTTGCCTATTGGTTGTTTTTTAAGAAAAATACCTATCTTGATCTGACGCTGAAAGATTTTCATTACAGCCCCAAAATAATCGGCGAAATATTAAATGTTGGGATACCGTCAATTTTTGCCCAGATTTCTATGTCAATTTCCATGATTTTTATGAACAAAATCGTCATATGGACGGCTGGAACTGACGGCGTTGCTATTTTAACCAGTGGCTGGCGAATTATCATGTTGGGATCCATTCCGTTGATGGGACTGGCGTCTGGTGCTACCACAGTTTGCGCGGCGGCTTATGGCGCCAAAAATAAAGAAAAATTGAGAACAGCTTTTTATTATTCCATCCAAATTGGGTTGCTGATCGAGATATTGATCGGTATAGTGATCTTTATATTAGCTGACAATGTGGCTCTAATTTTTACCTATTCGGAAGGTACGGAAAAAATTCATGACGAATTAGTTGTTTTCCTGCGACATTTGGTATTTATTTACCCGTCGATACCATTAGGTATGCTGAGTTCCTCATTATTCCGGAGCATGACTCATGGTGGAAAATCACTGGTGGTAACCATTCTGCGCACGATTGTACTACAAATACCATTGACTTATCTTTTGGGAATTATTCTTGGAATGGGATTAACCGGTGTTTGGCTGGGAATTATCATCGGTAATTTTACAGCTGTAACCATCGCCTTTCTGTGGGCCAGATACTCACTTGGAAATCTCAAATGGCAGATTACCTAATTCAACATTACCCCCGGAAATAATAATGCCAATCTTTTTATTTTGGAAGAATTTTTTATTTTCCAAAATAATTGCCAGGGGAACTGCTGAACTGGGTTCTATAATAATTTTCATCCGCTCCCAAACATACCGCATGGCCTGAATGATAGAGGCTTCTTCGGCAGTGAAAATCCGCGCAACTTTTTCTTTAATAATGGGAAATGTCAAATTGCCCAGAGATGTTAATAATCCGTCGGCAATGGTCTGTGGATTTTCCGAGGGAACAATACGGTTTTCCTGCATCGACCGGTAAGCATCATCGGCGCGTTTGGGTTCCGCTCCGATCACCTTTATTTTTGGGAAGAAATAATGGCAGGTCAGGGCGGTACCACTGATAAGACCACCGCCGCCAACCGGAGCAATCAGGAAGTCCAGATCATTATGATCCTGTAGTAATTCCAGGGCCGCGGTACTTTGACCGGCAATGATTTTTTCGTTGTTGTAGGGATGGATAAATTTCGCGTGGGTATCCCGGACAATTTTATCCAGTGCGGCTTCCCGGGCCTGTTGGTTGGGCTCGCAAAAGGTGATGTCGGCGCCATAGTTTTTGACAGCATTTATTTTTACTTGCGGTGAGGTTTTTGGCATCACAACCCGGGCCGGAATTTTTCGCCATTTGGCCGCCAGAGTAAGCGCGGCAGCATGATTCCCTGAGGAGTGTGTGGCAACGCCATTCTTCAGTTCCTCCTGAGAAAGGGAAAAAACAGCATTGGTCGCGCCGCGGATTTTAAAAGCACCAACTTTCTGGAAATTTTCACATTTAAAAAAAAGTTTTGTTTGCAATATCTGATTTAGGCTTTGGTTGGTTAAAACCGGTGTTCTGTGAATATAGTTTTTGATTAACGCATCGGCTGTTAGAATGTCATTTTTTTTGATCATGGGTCTCATAATTTTTTGGTATTATTAACCGGAAAGATGTTCCACTGTCATGATTAAATATTATCTTTCCTTTTAATTGGTTTTCCACCAGCAATTTGACAAGGTTTAGTCCAAGACATTTGGTTTGATTTTTAAATTCTTTTTTTGACATACCGATTCCATTATCGGCAACTGTTAAATCTAAAGAATTTTCATCGGATTTCAGGGAGATACTTATTGTGCCTTTTTTACTATCAGGGAAAGCATATTTAGCTGAATTAATAATCAGTTCATTGATGATCAGTCCGCAGGGGAGGGCGGTTTTTATAGAAGTGACAATATCATGTTGTATCTCTTTTAATAATTGTATTTGCGAAAAGTGTTTTACCACCGAGCGGTAAATTTCACTGGATAAAACTTCTAAATAGTTACTAAGGTTTATTTTGTCCGATGTGCCGGAATCATAGACAAAATCATGGATCAAAGCCATGGATTTTAGTTTTTGCCGGCTCTCATTAAGTAATATTTTGACGTCACTATTATTGGAGTCTTTGATTTGTAAATTAATTATACTTGAGATCAATTGCAGATTGTTTTTGACGCGGTGATGAAGTTCACGGAACAAATATTCCTTTTCTTCCAACGCCTTTTTTAGATTTTTTTCGGCAAGGTTTCGTTTGCGGATCTCTTCCTGCAATTTAAAATTTTGCACCTGTATTTGGGAGGCTCGCCGCCGCACTTCATCTTCCATCTGATTATAGAGATTATAAAACTTTCGGGCAGTTTCTTCCTGCTCTTCTCTCGAAAGTTTTAGTTCATTTTCCAGATGCTTAATTTTTTGGAGACATTTTTCAGTATTCTTATTGGCCATTGGATAATAACCCGATGTTTTCAAAATGGACAATTTGTTCAATCAGATCTGAATGCATAAGGGCAAGAGATTCAGGCTCGATGTCATAACTATTCAATAATTCAGTGACTTTATCTTCGTTCAGGTTATTGATATCGCAATACCCCAGTCCCCATTTTTTGCAGTAATAATCAGCAATAAATATCGTACCGGCAGTTTTTTGATATTTTTCTGTGGCCTCATCGGGATTGTGATGGTATTTCACTGTTTCATTGAGTTCTTCCGGAAAATTCCATGTTTTCCCCAGTTCATAGGCAACGGATGTATGGTCGTAGCCTAAAAATTTAGTTTCAGATTCAATATGATCAGCATTATTGTCGTCGGAATATTGCAGTATATCATGGAACTCATCATTCATGAATTGATCGATAATAATGATCCCGATATTATGGATCAAGCCGGCAGTATAGAGATTTTCTCCCTTTTCTCCGAATTCTCTGCGAAAGATCATTTTGGCCAGCAGAGCAGTAGCAATTGAGTTTTTCCAGAGGTCTTTTCTGGAAAAGGAGTTATAATTTCCACGCATATAGACCTTATATAATTGTTGTGTGACAGCAATATTTCTGATTTCGTCGAAGC
>CAYTLS010000008.1:0-10182 GCA_964438745.1 uncultured bacterium | reverse complement strand
CGAAGCCAATCCACAAAACAGCTTCTTTCAGATCCTTAAACTCTACTCTGGAAGCATAAAAAGCTGAATTGGCCACTTTCAGCACTTTGGCAGCCAGTGGCGGATCCAATTTAATGATGGCTTCCAGATCGTTCACGGAACTGCGGGAATTATTGATAATGTCAAAAATTCCGGTAATAATTCCCCGGATAGAAGCAAAATTTGAATTGTTGACTTCGCTGATGAGTTCTTCTAATTTTAATGGCATTGGTTTTCTTCCCGTTTAATGATTTATCACTACAATCCTTATTGAATTTTATTAAATATTAGTTAAAAGTTCAATATTCCTAATAATTTTAAAAAAGAAGCAATAATAGCAATGGTCAATATTACTTTTACAATCATTTCTCCTTTTTTTATCGCGAGGTTTACTCCGATATATGCTCCCAAACTGTTACCGACAGCCAGGATTATTCCATATCTCCATACTATTTTATCGGCTATTGCAAAAATTACTAAAGCAAAAAAAGTATATAAACCGATAATAAATACCTTGATGGCATTTGATTTTATTAAATCCTGGTGAGAAATAATATTTAATGCAGCTAAAAACAGGAAGCCCACACCAGCCTGAATGAACCCACCGTATAATCCGATGCCAAAGAAAATCAGTACTTCCAGAAATTTAGGGACTTCTTTATCAGGTTTGGCTTTTTTCTTTTTGGGTTTTAGGACCATGATAAGCACAAATAATAGCAAAAACCCCAATATTTTGTCAAATATCTCCGAACTTAGATTTATCGCGAAAGAAGATCCGATAATGGCGCCGGCGACTGCTGCCAGCGCGATATGAAGAATGGGTTTAACACGAAGTTGCCCATGTTTTTTAAATTTTGCCGTGGCAGTGATGTTTTGAAAGAATATAGCCACACGATTCGTCGCATTGGCAACGGGTGAGGGAAGCCCGCACAAGATTAGCACCGGTAAAGTCAGTGAACTTCCACCGCCTGCCAATGTATTGATTATACCGGCAAGAATTCCGGTAACGATTAAAATTCCATAATAAATTAATTCAGTTGGTTCAAACATTAAAAAGTACTCGCTCCTGTAAATTCCTGATAACGGTACAACCAGTATTTTAGAGTGGATGTATCTTTGTAAGCTTCAAAAGGCAGCGAATATTTTTCATGCTGCCAGAGTTTGTGAAAATATTGTTTAACCTCCCGCGAAATGGTCTCCTGGCGGGCAACTTTGATTGCAATGTCGGCCTCAAGGTTTTTATCACCCAGATTACGCTTTGTAAAATTGGCAGAGCCACCAATAATGACAACACTGTCCGGATCTGTAAAAATGGCCATTTTTGTATGAAATTGTTCGCCGTGGGTATTGGCCCAGCGAATTGGAATTCCCGCTTTGTAAAGTTCCCAGGCCACTTGCCGGTTGGGAATACCATTTTTTTCCTTGCCAAAGGCATCTTTATTTGCATCAAGCAAAATCCTGATGCCGGCCTGTCGCTCACGGGCTTTTTTCAGCGCTTTAATAATTTTTCGGTCTGAGATATAAAAAACACCGATGTCCAGGGAGTCTGACGCATCCAGCCGCTCGATATTAGATAGTAAACTCTTTCGAATTTTTCCTTCGGTAATATACTTGATTTTGACCGGCCCGGTTGTTGGCTGAGGAGAAAAATCTATATCAATTGTTGTTCCTGAAAACGCCGCAATCGCCTGTTCGGAAAACAGAATATCCTGAAGAATTTCTCCCTCCATGCGAAATCCGATATTGGAATGCAAACTGCTGGCGGTATGAGGATTAGCCGAAGTGATGATGGCTTCCTTTTCCGAGAGAATGATTTTTCTATGGTTCGCCTTAAAATTCAGCAATTTAAAAAACGACCGGATGGCAATGTCCTCTTTGGGTTCTGTAAAGGGATTGGGCAGCCAGCCTTCGTAGTTGGGATTGCCAAACCAGCGGGGAATTAAACGCCAAAAAAAAGAATAGGGTTGATGGGAATCCCGTAATTTGAGCATATTGGTCATAATCACTTCGATACCGGCATCTTTCATCTGTTCCAGATGTTTATTCTTATGGCTGTAATAAAAAATATTAAATTCATCGGTAATGAAATAAATCGGCATGTCAGGATTATTTTTTTTCTTTTGTACCAGTTTGTTGGTCAGTAATGTTGTTGTTGGAATCCAGTCCGGATTTGTATCCACAGAGGTTTCAATAAATAAAAATATGTCCAATACCAAAAACTGTTCTGCGCTGTCAATCAACTCGTAGACTCTCGGGTAAATTTGTTGGTCAACGATCCGGGTTGAATCCTGCATATAGGTCATATCCCGCAAAAATTGAATCTGGTTGCTTTCGACCCGATAAACATCGGATGAAAGACTGATACCTTCAGGGATTTTCCGCGCCCAGGCCAGGACTATTGAAGGAAGGACCAATAGTAGAATAAGTAATAATTTATTTGTGCTGATTTTATGTTTCATAGTGTTCCAAAATTTAATTTATTCGATAAGTATTATATTAATTTTTTCACTTCTATGAAATAGATTTTTGTGAATAATAGGAATATTTTGCCTGTTCATAAAAAATTCTAGAAATATTACAGTGTTTATGTCATATTGGCAGTTTTACTCTAATGGCATGATTATAGTCATTGGAAAGGGCCTGAAAAAATTACAAAATATATAAGGAGATAACATCTATGACAGAAAAAAAAGGCAGAAAATCAAATTATAAGTTTAAAGCGGAATTGCATCAATTACTGGATCTGATTGTTCATTCGCTCTATAAACATCCGGAAATTTTCTTGCGGGAATTGATTTCTAACGCCTCTGATGCGTTAAACAAGGCCCGCTTTCTGGAATTAACGGATAAAGAAATCGTTGATAAAGAGGCTGAGTTTGCCATTCGAATCAATGTTGATAAAGATAAAAAACTTTTCTCGATTGAAGATACTGGCATCGGCATGACCCGGGAAGAATTACAAACCAATATCGGTACTGTGGCAAATTCGGGAACAATGAATTACATAAAAGAACTTCAGGCCAAAGGAGAATCTATCAGCGGCGATATGATTGGTAAATTTGGTGTTGGATTTTATTCCGTTTTCATGGTCGCCGATGAAGTTGTCGTGGAATCAAAATCAGCTATTCCCGGAGAACCGGCCCATCGCTGGATCAGTGACGGTAAAGAAAAATATACTATCGAAGAAATTGACCAAAAATCCCGTGGTACAAAAATTTCATTCCGGTTAAAAGATGAACACGAAGAATTTGCAGAAGAATACCGAATTAAATCCATTATCAAAAAATATTCAAATTTTGTGGACTTTCCCATCTATGTAAATGATGAAAAAGAAAATACAGTGGAAGCGTTATGGCGTAAAAAAGAAAGTGACATGAAGGAAGAAGAACTGGAAGAATTTTATAAGTTTGTTTCCAATGACTTTCAGAAACCACTTGACCATTTGCATTTGAGTATGGAAGGGGCGGTGAACTTCAAAGCGCTGCTTTTTGTGCCAGCCAAAGCGCCCATGCACCTTTTTCAGGATATTAATGACAAAGGGTTACACCTTTATAATAGCCGTGTTTTTATTGAAGACAATGCTTCGGAAGACCTGTTGCCTGAATACTTAAGATTCATTCGCGGTGTTGTTGATACTGAAGACCTGCCGCTAAATGTTTCCCGTGAGACCACCCAATATAGTCCGGTGATGAGTAAAATCAAATCAATTCTAACAAAAAAAATACTGGCTATGTTTACCGATTGGATCAAAGATGACCGGGAAAAATATGAAACCTTCTATAAAAATTTTGGTCCGTTGCTGAAGACCGGTTTGAATTCAGATTTTCAGAATCAGGACAAAATTAAAAAACTGCTCTGCTATGAATCCACAAAAACAGAAGAGGGCAAACTAAATACCTTTGATGAATATGTTGAAAATATGCAGGATGACCAGCAAAAAATATATTATATTACCGGTGAAAGCAAAGAAATTGCCTCCCGTAATCCAAACCTGGAATATTTTCGGAAAAATGATATTGAAGTGCTTTATTTTGTAGATCCGGTGGATGTCTTTATTTTACCTAATCTGAATGAATATGATGGTAAGCAATTGGAATCAATTGAAAAAGCTGACATTGAACCGGACAAAGAAAGTGAAGAATCTGAAGAAAAACTGGATAACAAAGAAATGAAGTCCATGGTCAAGGTCTTCAAGAAGATTCTGGGTGATAAAGTCAAAGATGTAGTGGCATCCAAACGATTGGTTGATTCACCTGCCACACTGGTTGTTGATAAAGATGGTATGGATCCCCAGGTGGAACGGATGATGCGTGCCATGAATCCGGAAGGGGCCTCTATGTCTCAGCCGAAAATTATGGAAATCAATCCAGGCCATGACCTGATAAAAAATATCGCTAAAATTCATGATAATGATAAATCAGATCCGACCATTGAAAGCGTGGTAAATCAACTTTACGAAGCATCACTCTTGATCGATGGCAATTTGAATAATCCGACTGATTTTATCAGCCGGATGAATGACCTGATGGTGAAAGCGACAAAATAATAGATCAGCATACTTTTAGTTATAATAGCGGTGGCGAATTTACTTTTGCTGCCGTTTTTTTTTATTTTGTCTAATCTAGGAATTTGGTTATAATTGTATGGAATCATGACTTAAAAGAGGGGATTATATGTTCACTATTGCTGCAATCGGAGAAATTCTATGGGATAATTTTCCCGACGGTAAACGTCTTGGAGGAGCGCCGGCCAATTTTGCTGTCATATCAAAATATTTGGGAAATCAAGCCTATGTGATCAGTGCTGTTGGCGATGATGCTGCCGGACGGGAACTCCTGGAACAATTAAATAAATGGGGGATTAACACGGATTTGATTCAGCGTCTTAATACCTATAAAACAGGCGAGGTAAATATCACTTTGGACAAGCAAGGCAATCCGCGCTATCAAATTGTGGAAAACCGGGCCTGTGATCATATTCAATATTCACCGGAACTTGATCAATACATTGATTTATTTGACGCCATCAGTTTTGGATCTCTTTCCAGCCGTTCTGAGGACTCTAAACAAACTATTTTCAAATTACTAAAAAAATTACCGGATCAATGTTTGAAAGTTTGTGATTTGAATATTCGTAAAAATTATTATTCTAAGGAATTAATCGTTCAATTATTAAAATTAAGTGATGTTTTTAAGATTAATCATTATGAAAAAACTATTTTAGAAAAAATTTTAAAAATTAATCTGGATAATGCGACAACTGCAAGAAGGGTAATGACAGAATATAAACTGAATATGTTGATCATTACGAATGGCGATAAGAATAGTAAAATCATAAGTTTAAGTGAGTATTCTGAGAGGACTTCCCAGCGCGTTAAGGTTATTGATACAGTTGGAGCCGGGGATTCATTTTTAGCCGCCTGCGTTACGGGCTATTTAGAAAAACGCCCCCTTGACATAATTCATAAAAATGCCATAACTCTCTCAGCAGATGTATGTCAGGTAAAAGGTGCAACCGGAATATTATCGCTCTTAGAATAATTATTAAAAAAATTGGAAAAATATATTGGATTAAACATTAATTTTGATTAATATATGGTTGTTAAGTAAAGATTTTTAACAAATGATTTAGACTCCTCCTCAAATGATGTTGAGTTTAAAGAAATCCTTACCTTATTCCTTAAGCGCAGGGCGGTTTCAATTTTTAATTCATTGTCGGGGTAATTGGAAATTGATAATTAAGCCCTGCCTTTTTTTACTCCTTCTTTTTTTATTTATAAATTAGGCTACTGATATTGGTAGCCTTTTATTTTATCTCTGATTTAGCCTGAATTATTCAGGGTTTATCAATAATACGGTTTGGTGGTGGCTTTTGATTGGCGGCGAGTTGTTACGAATGATTTTCCGGTAGTTTAATTTAATTATTATTGTGATTTTTTTAACAGACCTGTTTTTCTACCAATTCGCAAAAACAGGTAAATTGCTATGTTTTTTTAAATTTTTATAAAGACTAAGTCTCAATTTGCAGATAATTAACGCAAACTTGATTTCAAAAAAGGGCTCATAGATTATTTTTAAAACTCCTTCCTCGCTCTGTGAATACTAAATTATAAATATATGTTTTTTCATGATTTTTAGCAGGTAAATGGGGTTCCCAATATCAACCCTGTTTTTCTTTCGAAAGGGAGGAGCCGGCAGGGCGTATAAATTAACCTGCAAGAAAAAAATAAAGACTCGAGCTGACCTATATTATTGAACAAAAAACAGAAAATTTATACTGTGAAAAATGAGCAGGAGAAAGTGCTGTTTTTCTTTGGAAAAACAAAAAAGCTATATTATTTTAGGGCCGATTTGAAATTACCGGATTTTGGCGAAGAAAGTAATTAAAAATCACAAGACATTATTGGTGAAGAAAATAATAAATGGAGGACAATCGTATGGCAAAAATTCTACTTGTCGATGACGATTTTGATTTTGTATCCGGAGTAACTGTAGTATTAGAAGCTGCTGGATATGAAGTTATTTCTGAATATTCCCGAGAAAAAGGAATGGCTTTATTTGAAGAAGAAAAACCTGATCTCGCGATTCTGGATGTGATGATGGATCAGCCGGATGATGGTTTTACCCTGGCTCAGGACCTAAAACGGAAACATCCCGAAGCAAAGATCATGATGCTTTCCAGTATCGGACAGGTCACAGGAATGGATTTTGGCAAAGATGATGAAATGGTGCCTGTTGACACCTTTGAAGAAAAGCCCATCATGCCTAACAAATTACTTGAAAAAGTAAAAGAATTGCTGGACAAATAAGGAGATTAGACATGCAGGCTATTTCAAAAGAAAGTTTACAAAAAGATTTTGTGGAATTAAAAGCAAAGTACGGTGATGACCGTTCGGCCTTGCTACCCATTTTACAGGATTTACAGGAAAAATATCGTTATTTATCCGATCTGATCATGCAGGAAACTGCCCACACGCTTGACATTCATCCCGTTGAAGTTGAAGGTGTTGCCAGTTTTTATAGTTTTTTCAAAACAAAAACACAGCAGGGTAAATATGTAATCCGTCTGTGTCAGACTATCTCCTGCGATTTGGATGGCAAAACAAATGTTGCCAGACAATTGGAAAATGAACTGGGAATCAAATTTGGTGAAACCACCAAAGACGGAATGTTCACACTTGAATATACAAACTGTCTAGGCATGTGTGACCAGGGCCCGGCAATTATGATTAATGACAGATTGTTTGCCAAAGTAACTCCTGCCAAAGTTTCCAAGATCATTTCTGATTGCAGAAATGAATATGTAAAATCCGATTTTCCAAAAGTGGTGCCCTCTGATGTCAGAAAAAGTGGTCCGATTCTGGATCATGGTGTTCAATCAGGTGCCGGCTTAAAAAAAGCCCTGGAAATGAAACGATCAGATATTTTACACAGCCTGAGACAATCCGGCCTGAAAGGCCGTGGGGGCGCAGGGTTCCCAACCTCTATCAAATGGCAGTTAGCCGCAGCAGCTAAAGATGAAAAGAAATTTGTTGTCTGTAATGCTGATGAAGGTGAACCGGGTACATTTAAAGATAGATATTTACTTTATAATCATACCGACATGTTATTGGATGGTATGACGACTGCCGCGTATGTATTAGGCGCTAAACAGGGCTACATTTATCTTCGCGGCGAATACCTTTATATGAAAAAGTTTCTTGAAGAAAAATTACAACAGCGTAAAGATGAGAACATGCTGGGAGAAAACATTCTTGGTAAAGAAGGTTTTAATTTTAACCTGGAATTAAGAATGGGCGCCGGCGCTTATGTTTGTGGTGAGGAAACAGCTCTGATAGAATCACTGGAAGGTGAAAGAGGCGAGCCCAGAAACAGACCACCTTTCCCGGTCGATACCGGTTTTCAGGGACATCCTACCGCAGTCAACAATGTGGAAACCTTTATTGATGCCGCACTGATCTGTGCCAAGGGACATGAATGGTTTGCAAAACACGGTACCGAACAATCCAAGGGAACCAAACTTTTCAGTGTTTCCGGCCATTGTGATAATCCCGGAATCTATGAAATGCCTTACGGTACAACTATCAAAGAACTGCTCAAGGAAGTTGGCGGTGAAGACGCCAAAGCTGTACAGGTTGGCGGTGCAGGCGGACAATGTGTTCCCAGAAAAGAATTTGATCGCGCTATTGCCTATGAAGATGCTTCTTCAGGTGGTTCGATCATTGTTTTCGGTCCTGATGCCGATATGCTGGAAGTGGCTAAAAACTTCATGGAATTCTTTACAGAAGAATCCTGTGGTCAGTGTACCCCCTGCCGTGATGGAAATCCAAAACTCCTGGAAGGTATTGAAATGCTGGAAAACGGGCGTTGCTCTTATTCCTATCTGCAGGAATTGATCGCACTGGGTGAAACTATGCAATTGGCTTCCAAATGCGGACTCGGACAATCAGCCCCGAATGCCTTTATTTCAATTATGACAAATTTCCAATCAGAAGTTCTCGGTCGCGTACCGGAAAAAGAATAAGGAGGTAAGAAAATGCCTGACAAAAAGAATGATTTCATTGAAGATAAAAAAGCCAGAGCACCGAAATCTACATCTCCTTCTACGGTAAGTAAACCGGAAAATGTTGATGCGATTGGTGCCTTAATATCTATTGAAATTGATGACCATAAATTAAAAGTTCCCATGGGAACAACAATTCTCGAAGCAGCCCATAAGATCGGCATAACTATTCCGACCTTGTGTCATCATGAAGACCTCTGTGTTGCCGGTGTTTGTCGAGTATGTGTAGTGGAAGTTGAAGGAATGAGAACTCTTCAGGCAGCCTGTGCATATCCGATCACATCACCCATTAAAATTCATACCCATACCCGTAAAGTTCGTAAAGCCCGACGTCATGTACTTGACCTGTTGCTTTCCAACCACGTTGGCGAATGTTACGCCTGTGTCAGAAACAACAATTGTGAATTACAGTCACTGGCCAAAGAATATGGTGTTGATTTTTATCGTTTTGGTCACAGATCTGAACCTAAATACGGTAAAGACAATTCCAGTTATGCTATTGCCCGTGATATGGACAAATGTATTCTTTGCCGCCGCTGTGTCAGAACTTGTGTTGACTTGCAGGAAGTTGGTGTTTATGACGCCCTGAACAAAGGCGATGAAACTGAAATCGGTATGTTTCTGGACAAACAGATGTCAGAACAGATCTGTATCAACTGTGGTCAGTGTATTAATCGCTGTCCTACCGGCGCTTTGCATGCCAATGATCCTTCGGATATTGTTTGGAATGCCATTGATGATCCGAAAAAACACGTGGTCATTCAAACTGCTCCGGCACCCAGATCGGCCATTGGCGAATGTTTTGATATGGAACCCGGTACACCATTGACTTTTGAAATGAATACAGCCATGAGATATTGTGGTTTTGACAAAGTCTTTGATACCAATTTTACCGCTGACCTGACTATTATGGAAGAGGGCGTGGAATTGATCCAGCGTCTCTATGGAGCTCTCGTTGAGAAAAAAGAAGATGTTGCCCTGCCGCAATTTACTTCCTGCTCACCGGGATGGGTAAAATATATTGAACATTTTAAACCTGAAATGCTGCCTAACGTATCCACTGCAAAGTCACCGCAGCAGATGTTTGGTTCAGTTATTAAAACTTACTATGCTGAACAGAATAACATTGATCCTGCTGATATCGTGACTGTTGCTTTGATGCCCTGCACCGCGAAAAAATTCGAGTGTAATCGTCCGGAAATGACTGACTCCGGTTACAAAGATATCGATTTTGGCTTAACGACCCGTGAATTGGCACAGATGTTCAAAGAAGCCGGTATCGAATTACCAAAACTGGAAAAATCTGATTTTGATGATCCTTTTGGTACTCAGACCGGTTCCGGTGTGATTTTCGGCGCTACCGGTGGTGTGATGGAATCTGCTATCAGAACTGTCTATGAACTGGTTACCGGTAAGAAGATCGATGATCTTTTTGATCATGCCAATATTGTACCTGTCCGTGGTTTTGACGGTATTCGTTATGCGGAATTGCCAATTGAAGAAGTTGGTCCGGTACCCGATATGCTGAAACACCTGGTTCCCGATTGGAACTGGCTGAAAGGCGCGACACTGAAAGTGGCTATCTGTCACGGTACTGCCAAT
>CAYTLS010000007.1:13153-14644 GCA_964438745.1 uncultured bacterium | reverse complement strand
GTGGAAGAACAGATAGATAAATGGAAACCTGGAAATTTACATTGGCAGAAATGGTAACAAATATCCACTTTTGAAATGGTTCACAATCATCCAAATAGTGTTATCGATCATTCTGTTTATTTCGGAATAAATATTTTTTCGTGATTTCTGTAATCTCATCAGTTATATTAGCCTTCGTTATGTTTAATAATCAAGGAGTGAAAATGTTATATCGGAAATTTGGTAAAACCGGCGAAAAGGTATCATTATTGGGGTTTGGTGCTATGCGGTTGCCTGTTATTGGCAATGATGAAGAGAATATCGATGAATCGAAAGCAATCAAACAAATCCGCTATAGTATCGATAACGGTGTGAATTACATTGATACAGCATACCCATATCACGGTGGCATGAGTGAACCCCTGGTGGCTAAAGCATTGAAAGATGGCTATCGCGAAAAAGTGAAACTCGCCACAAAATTACCCTCATGGGATATTAAAAAACCGGAAGATATGGATAGAATTCTCAATGAGCAGCTAGAAAAACTAGAAACAGAATACATTGATTTTTACCTGCTGCATGCATTGAATAAAAATTTTTGGAAAACCCTGAAAGAGCATAAGGTTTTTGAGTTTTTAGACCGGGCCAAAAAA
The DNA here is from genome assembly GCA_964438745.1 of uncultured bacterium. Classification (GTDB taxonomy): domain Bacteria; phylum Fidelibacterota; class UBA2242; order UBA2242; family JAFGTP01; genus JAFGTP01. Next base: position 14,012 of record CAYTLS010000007.1, on the reverse strand, counting down.
GATGGACGGATCAAATATGCGGGTTTTTCCTTTCATGATGAACGACCGCTTTTCAAAGAAATCGTAGATGCCTATGACTGGGATTTCTGCCAGGTTCAGTATAATTATATGCATGAAGATTATCAGGCCGGCCGGGAAGGGATGGAGTATGCGGCTGCCAAAGGAATGGGAATTGTGGTTATGGAACCGTTGCGGGGTGGTTACATCGTGCGCAATATTCCTGATCAAGTTCAGCAAATCTGGGATTCTGCTGATGTGGATTGGACTCCGGCACAATGGGCACTTAAATTTGTCTGGAACCATCCGGGGGTAAGTGTGGTGCTGAGCGGCATGAATGCCATGAGCCAAATTGATGAAAATGTTGCTGCTGCCAGGGATGTCAAACCAAACTCCCTGAGCAATGACCAGTTAGATCGAATTTACAAGGCTCGGGACATTTACCGCTCTCGTATTGCCGTTGATTGTACCTCCTGTGGTTATTGTATGCCCTGCCCTTACGGTGTTGCGATTCCCAATTGTTTTGAATTACTGAATAACGCAACCATGTTTGATAATCCAGCTGAAGCCAGCCGGGTATATAATCTTCAGATGAAAGGCGATAAGGCGGCTTCCAATTGCCGGGAGTGTGGTGTGTGTGAGGATAAATGTCCACAGAATATTGAAATTCGGAAGAAACTGAAAGAGGTGGCCAGAGTTCTGGAAGAATAAACTCTACTCCTTAAAAATAGTCAATGACCTTTGAAATGGTGTTCATGACATCAAAACGCCATCTATTACGTGGCTTGCCACGCGTAGTACCGATGCAATCGGTTAATCGATCAATCGCTTACTGGTGAATGCTTTACCGGAATGAGATTTA
>CAYTLS010000007.1:0-13053 GCA_964438745.1 uncultured bacterium | reverse complement strand
CCATATAGTACATATTTTTACCATTCATTTCATTGCGTGGCTTGCCACGCGTAGTGCCGATGAAATCGGTACGAAGCGTGGAGGTGAGGGGAGTCGAACCCCTGTCCGAGCTAGTTCAATTGGCGAGTCCTACAGTTTAGTCAGGTTCGGGTTTTTCTCTTCATCTGAATTCAAACCTAACAACAATTCAGATGCGTATCTTCCTGATATTTGCGATCCTCTGGAAGCCTTAACGGATCTCTCTCTGTAATTTGGTTGATAACGTAGTACAGAGAAACACGCCACCTTCAATGACTTACGCCATTGCGAAGGCACCTGTATTCTGCTGAGCAGCTAACAGGTGAGTAGGTACCGTATTGGCACTTAAGAATATGGAACTTTTTTAAGGAAGCCCTGTTCCAAACTTCCACTGCACTTGCGAACATCCTTAGCCCGTCGAAACCAATCACCCCCTTCAAAAAGCAATCTGAAATTTATCATTTTTTAACTATAAAAAAAAGATAAAAAAATAATGAAAATATTTACAAATCAGGAAATTTTTTCCTGATGTACAAAGAATCATTTTTCAATATTCGTTCTTTACTATGATCAAGACTGGAAAAAGTTCCATCAACACTATTAGGCAACAGGAATTGCCAACGACAAAGGAGGATCACAATCCTGTGTCTCTATGTATAAAAAATATCGGGTGACGGGCAAAATTTTTAAAAAATGAAGATAGTATTGTACCGTAGGCTTGGAATGTCTGCAATTGCCGAAAATTCAATTATAAATAAATACGAAGAGTATCGAATAATAAAATATTTCAAACACCTTTTTACTTAATATATTTTTATGTTTTTTAGATATTCAAAAAGATATGATGGATTTGCAAGCAGTTGATTTCTTCTTTGATTGTGAATTAAAAAGTAAAGGTTGACCCTACAAAAATAAATCTTGGCTCATAATTTGTATAGAGTAGGCTCCTGATTAAAAGGATGTAATTAAATTGAATTTATGGGAAAATAACTAAAGGCTTAACTGAATCGGTGGTGTTAAATGTCAGAAAAAATTGATGTCAAACAAATTCTAAATTCAATTTCTGAAGAAGTCATTTTTTTAGATGTTGATGAAAAGAAGAGTTTGGGCAAAGTATTAAATGGTATTGAATCACTAATTAATTGGGCAGCGGCAGAAGAATTAACAAAAACTGAAATTGCACTTAAAAAAATTGTTGATATCCTTGAGGCCTTAATTATGGATGAAAGCAAAGATGCTGATAAAGATATTGAAACGATTGGCGGCTTTGTTTCGGAATTACAAAAAATGGTAGAAAACAATCAGAACGAGGATGAACTCGATTTTTCTGATGTAAGCGGCAGTGATAGAAAAAATGTTGATATTGATGCCAGATCAACCCTTGTTGACGAGGAGATATTAGCGGATTATATAATCAAGCAGAAAATAGAATTCGAAGAGTTTGAGGAAGTCATTATTAATTATGAAAAAAATAATGATATGGAGCAAATTGAAGAATTAAAAAGAAAAATTCACACTCTGAAAGGTGAGTCCGCCATTATTGGTGTCACTGATGTTGAAAAAATATGTCATGAAACCGAAGACTGGCTAATAGATAAAGAAGATATTAATACCGATAAACTCTTTTACATATTGGATTGGCTAAACAATAAAATTAAAAAGATGGAAGGCCGGAAGGTCGACCTCGAAGATGTTGATGAGGTTATAAGAAATCTGAATAGTGAAAAAGAGGTGAAAACAGGAAAATCTGAATATTCTGACAATGTGCCGGTCAAACCGATTATTCCTGAGCATTTGCCGGAAAACGCTGATGCAGAAATTTTCAGTGATTTTCTGTCCAAACAGTCTTCTGTAATGGAAGAACTGGAGATGAATATTATCAAATTGGATAGTGGGGATAAGGAAACAGCGCTTTCTAATATCAAAGGATTAATTCACACCTTAAAAGGTGAAGCAAATCTCATGGGATTAACTCATGTGGGTGAAATATGTCATGATAGTGAAACCTTTATCAGCGAAAAAGAATCAATCACAGACTTTCTGTTTGTACTCAAAGATTGGCTGACAGATATTTTTGAGTACTATTCCGGTCGAAAGGTTGCTTTGCCGGATGATACAAAATTAAATGAATTTCTTAAAAAACAGGGAAAAAAAGCAGCGGAAAAAGAAACAACAGAAGCGGCTGGTGTCGATAGTCTGGAACCTATTGACGACTCCGACCTGGTGGTAGATTTTATAAGTGAAGCAGAAGAGCATCTGGAAATGGCCAATACTGAAATGTTAGGGTTTGAAGAGACCGGGGACCTTGAGAAGGTCAATGGTATTTTTCGAGCCTTTCATACTATCAAGGGGGTTGCCGGGTTTCTTAATCTTGATGATATTCGAACATTATCTCACAAAACTGAAGATCTTCTGGATAAAATACGAAAACAAAAAATTGAATTAACCGATGCCATAACTGATGTGGTTTATGTGGCAATTGATAAATTGAAAGAATTGATCGCCTTGCTGGCAAAATCAGCTCAACAGGGATTTAAACCACCACTGGATCCCTCGATGATCGATGTCTTGAACAAAATTAATAAAGTGTCGCCGGATTTGAATGAAACGATTCAAAAACCCATCCCCAAACCAGCAGCTAAAGCAAAAACCGATTTGGATTTGGCTAAGAAAATGGTTGCAACCGATCGGTCCGGCAGTGGTGTTCAGAAAAATATTAAAATTAAAGAAAATATAAAAGTTGATGCAATACGACTGGATCATCTGATCGATTTTATTGGCGAGTTGGCCATAGCAGAATCTATGCTGACCCAATCCCAGGAACTCCGGCAGGTAGCATCGGCTGATTTGCTAAAGCGGATGAACCGGCTTGATAAAATTACAAAAGAAGTTCAGTCGACATCTATGAGCCTGCGGATGGTTACTGTCAGATCTACTTTTCAAAAAATGGCGCGACTGGTCCGTGATCTCGGTAAGAAGTCTGGCAAAAAAGTAGAATTCAGTATGAAAGGCGAAGATACTGAACTGGATAAAAATGTTGTCGAACAGATTGGCGATCCCCTTGTACATTTGATTCGAAATGCCGTCGACCATGGAATCGAAGCCAATGCTCAGGAGCGGCTTGAAAAAGGCAAAAAAGAAGTTGGGCAGGTCCAACTCTCAGCTTTTCATAAAGGTGGAAATATATATATCGAAATCAAAGATGATGGGAAAGGTTTGGACCGGGATGCTATCCTGGAAAAAGCCATTGAAAAGGGAATCATCACAGAAAACACCAAACTTAAAGATGAAGAAATTTGGAATTTGATCTTTGAGCCGGGCTTTTCTACGGCCAAAAAAGTGACCGATGTATCCGGACGAGGCGTCGGCATGGATGTTGTCCGGAAAAATATAGAGGCGATGCGCGGACATATCAACATTAAGTCTGAAAAAGGCAAGGGATCAACATTTACAATAATATTACCCTTAACCCTGGCAATTATTGACGGCATGGTAATAAAGATAGGAATTGAAAGATATATTATTCCTACACTTTCCGTTATTAGTTCTATAAAACCAACTGATAAAGATTATTTTACCGCCGCGGGAAAGGGGGAGATGATAAAATTCCAGGAAAATCTCATCCCACTATTCAGGTTATCAGAATATTTTAATATAGAAACTGAAAAGAGCGAGATCAGTGACAGTATCGTTGTTCTGGTTGAAACAGGCATGAAAAAATTGGGTATTATAGTCGATCAACTATTGGGACAGCAACAAATTGTAATCAAATCTCTAAAAGGAGATATGAAAGACATTAAGGGGATTTCCGGCGGTGCAATAATGCCTGACGGGACGGTGGCCCTGATTCTCGACATTGGAGGATTAGTTGATATTTCGACGCAAAAAGTAAATAGTTCGGAGGAAAAAAATGAACTTGACCATTAAGTCCAAGATTTTGATCATTATTTTAACGGTAGCACTCATTTTTGGATTATTATTGGGTTTTTACAGTCCATACAAAACAAAAAAACTTGGTAATAATATTTTAATGAAAGAAGCGGGATTTATTACAAATCTATTAAGTAGTAATTTAGCGCTCGGAATACAAACAATGGCTTTTGATGGTGGTGAATCCATCCAATCAACTTTGAATTCTCTAAAAAGTGAGGAAAAAGATGATGCAGCCATCGAGTTGGTTCGTGTTTATGATGGGGAATTAAATTTTTTAAAAGGACTTAATACAGACAAAAAAAATCCTGAGATCCGAAAAGTTGAGGACATTAATTTTAACAATTTAGAAGAAGTACTTGTAGCTATGACACCAATTATTGATGGAGAAGGAAATCTGCAGGGATATCTTGAGATTGATTTTTCAAAAAAGTTTCTGATTGAAGAAGTAAGGAAATTTTCCCGTACTTCTTTGTTAATTACCTTAATTGTTGTTATTCTGACAATTGTTTCCACATTAATGCTTTCTAAAAATATTTCCGGGATCATCGATAAATTATTATTGGGTACGAAAAATATATCGGAAAATATTGAAGCCGGAAAGATTGACTATCGCGCAAATACATCAGATATAAATTTTCAATTTCGGCCGGTTCTGGAATCAGTCAATGAAATCCTGGATAATTATGAAAAGCCTTTAAACGAGCTGGCAGGGGTGATGTCTTCTACAGCAAAAAAGGACCTGACAAACCGGGTAAGTGCCAATTATAAAGGAAAATTCAAGGATTTTGCTGAAAATGTGAACACGGCGATTGAAAACCTAAATGACACGATTAATCAGGTCATTGAAATGGTGGGGTTTGTAAATAATGCTTCCACGCATATCCGTGAAGATAGCCAGAATCTGGTAAAATCGGCAGATGAACAGGCCAATTCACTGGATATGATCTCCACAACTTTACAGGAGATAAGCGACAGTACAAATCAGAATGCAACCAATGCCAATGATACAAAAACAATATCTGATGATGCCCGTGAAATGGCGGAAGACGGTTCAACAGCAATGGAAAGAATGCTTGATGCAATTGAGAAAATTAAAAAATCATCGGAAGAAACCGCTGAAGTAGTCAAGACAATCGATGATATTGCCAGCCAGACAAACTTGCTGGCGCTGAATGCGTTGATCGAAGCGGAATCCGCAGGAGAAGCCGGAAAAAGTTTTGCAGTGGTCGCCAATGAAGTAAGAAGCCTGGCCCAGCGTAGTACAGAAGCAGCTAAGGATACTTCTGATAAAATCAATGAATCCAAAGAGAATTCCAATGCGGGTACGGAAATGACAGAACGAGTCGCCGATATCCTTGAAAAAATCGTTACAATGGTTCAGAAAATGAATAGTTATATAGAAGATATCGCGGAGTCATCCAATATGCAGGCCCATGCCCTGGATGAAATTAACAACTCGGTATCCCAGGCAACCGATGTGACCAAGCAAAATGTGGAAATGTCCAAAAAATCTGCCTCTGCTTCGGAGGAACTTGATAAATATGCCGAAAAACTGGCGGAGATTACGGGTTTTTTTAAATTGAATAATTAATTTTAAGATGGAGTATAATATGAAAAAAATAATTTTAGTTATCCTAAGTATACTAATCGTACAGATTGCCTTTGCTGAAGTTACAATCAAGGGCGATGCGCGGGTCAGACCACGATTGGATCAGCGCTATGATGCCGACGGAAAAACTTTTCAGGATTTTTATTACATGTATTGGGCGCGGATTTGGCTGGATGCCCAGCTAACCGAAGGGTGGTATTTCTCCACCAAACTTGCATCGGACGGGCCGGGAAATTTTATTGGCCGTTTTGGTGATTCTCCTTATGATGGGAATGGTGGATGGACCGATGGAAGAGCAGCACATTCCGGCGGTAGGGGTGCGGTGCGCTTTGCAGAAATGCATTTTGGCCGAAAAACTGAAAGGATGGGTTTTTCTATGGGTATTTTGCCCATGAGCGCGCTGGGAAATCCGGAATATGACCTGCATTTTTACCCCACCTCAACCAGCGATATTCCCTATACAATCGTTAATGCCGCATCAGCAGCCGGTTTTCGTGGATTTTATAAGCTGGGTTCAGGACAGCTGAACCTTACTTTAACACTGGATGATAATACCGGTAATCGTGAAGATGATGCTAATCCCAGGGATCCCTATAGTTTATTCGCTAGTTACGAAATGAAAGTAGGAGATTTGGATATAACTCCTACCTTGATAGCCACTACTGCGGACAAAGATATGGCGTCACCAATAACTGCCGGTGCTAATGTTGGATTACCAAAATTTGCCGGTTTTGCATTGTCCGCCGGTGGGTATTTTACATCCCAGGGCGTTGAAGCAGCCGGAAAATACAGTGGACTTATGACTCATATCAAAGCGGTTAGACCTATTGGACCGGGAACCTTTGTTTCCTGGCTGGATTACAAAACAATTGATACTGACTGGCAGGATGACAATGTTAATACAGCATTATTGTGGGTTATGTATAAATATGTTGTATATAAATCAGAAATTGGTAGCTTCTATCTGGCACCGACATTCAGACGAATTATGCAAAATACCGGGAATGTGGAATATGCCAGGAACAAAATCGAATTAACAATGCATATGACCTTTAAATAAAGGACATGATACAGGAAGGTAAATGAGCCACGGAAATACGCGCGGAGAACAGCATGACCATGATGATATTTTCTTTCTTGAACCCGGATTTATTTATGTTGGATCAGAGAAAAGCGCTGTAAAAACGGTATTAGGTAACTGTGTATCTGTATGTCTGTGGGACACAAAACTGAGGTTTGGCGGAATGAATCATTTTGTTTATCCTTATACAAAAGATAAACGTAAGGCAACAGCCAGATTTGGTAATATTGCCACGAAAACGCTGCTGAAAAATATGTTTTCAGTAGGCAGTGATACCCAGAATATCGTGGCCCAAATCGTTGGCGGCGCTTCAAAAGAAGACCGTCCGAAAGATAATTTGGGACGTGAAAATGTTGCTATCGCCCGTCAGGTATTACATAAGCACAATATCACAATAAAATCCGAGGATATTGGCGGCCATTTGGGACGGAAAGTAATCTTTGATGTACAGAACGGACAATTAATGGTTATTAAAGTTCACCAGATTAGAGACACGGATTGGATATTACCCACATTGGATGAAAAGAAAGATGAAAGTTTATAAATATGATTGATAATATTACGTTTAAAAAAGTCCGTAAGATCATTTATGATGAAGTTGGAATTAATTTAACTGAAGTTAAGAGAGCGCTGGTCAGTTCACGGCTTCGCAAGCGGATGAATGTCCTCAATATTCCTGAATACAAAGATTATATCCAGTTTGTTCAGGATGACAAATCAAAAAAAGAAATAGTACAATTATTTAATACAATTTCAACCAATGTGACGCATTTCTTCAGAGAAAAAGACCATTTTGATTTTCTCGAAAAGATTTTCATGCAGGCCCGGATGGAGGGGCAGGATCGGTATCGTATCTGGTCGGCTGCTTGTTCTTCCGGTGAAGAACCGTACACTATCGTTATGGCCCTGGAAGAACTTCTGCGGGGCGAACGCTATGATTATAAAGTACTGGGCACAGATATTTCGACAAAAGTTTTAAATATGTGTCTGCAAGGAGTTTACCAGGAAAGAAATATGAAAACCGTCAGTTCGAAATTAAGGTTAAATTATTTTACTAAATTTACCAATGATCAAAACCTAACCCTTTATCAAATTGATGAACGTATTAAGCGCCGTGTATTGTTCAAACGTTTGAATTTATCCAAACCGCCCTTTCCGTTGCAGGGAAACCTTGATGCCATTTTTTGTCGCAATGTTATGATTTATTTTGATGATATTGTCAGAACAAGACTGGTGAATGAATTTTTTCGGTTGCTAAAACCCGGAGGGTATCTCTTTATCGGACATTCCGAAAGTCTGGCAGGATTGAAAGATATCGATTTCAAACTAATAAAAGCCTCGATCTATAGAAAAGAATTATAAAGGAGCAGTAACCATGCGTAAAATATTATTTGTAGATGATGAAGAAGGTATTCTGGATTTATATAATCAGTTGCTGGATGATACTGAATATGAAGTTTTCACTGCCAAAGATGGATATGAAGCCCTGGAAATTATCGAAAAAAATGTTATTCCGGTAATGTTTCTTGATCTGAAAATGCCAAAAATGTCCGGAATCGAACTTTGTGAAAGAATCCGGGAAAGCAACAGCATTTCCATCGTTAATGCTATAACCGGGTATTCATCCCTTTTCGAATTGGTAGAAATTCGTAATGCGGGTTTTGACGATTATTTTAAAAAACCAATAGAACTGGATGATTTGTTAGCGGTCATCAAACATTGTTTTGAGAAAATTGATCGGTGGGAAATTAGTTTTAGAGAATGAATGTGTATGTGTATTAGACGGAGGAAAAATTGATCAAAACGGTTGATATATCAGATATGAAAATTTCTGATAATGAAAATGATATTTTGGTCACCTATTCACTCGGTTCATGTGTAGGTGTGACATTGTACGACCCAAAAGAAAATATTGGTGGTCTGATACACTGTATGCTTCCCCTTTCAAAAGTGGATCGGGATAAGGCCCGAAAAAATCCATTTATGTTTGTCGACACCGGCCTGATGAAGATGCTGCAGGATATGTATGAAAGAGGAGCCAAGAAAAAAAATCTTGTCGCAAAATTGGCCGGAGGCGCAAAACTTTTGGACAAAAATAATATTTTTAATGTGGGAGAACGAAATATCGTTGTTGTTAGAAAAATATTGTGGAAAAACGATATATTGATCAAAGGAATGGATGTTGGAGGGTCAAAATCGCGAACTGTCCGGCTTTATATGGAAAGTGGCAGGACCACAGTCCGTAATAAGGGAGAGGAGAATGACCTGTGATGAGCAAAAGAGACCAAATTATTGAAGAATTGGATAATATAGAATCAATTCCCGCCACTGTTACTAAGGTTTATAAATTCTTGAAAAACCGTGATGAAGTGGATTTCAAAGAACTGGTTCGTTTAATTGAATATGATCCTTCGCTGACAACCAATATTTTGAAATACGCTAACTCCGCTTATTATGGGTTTAAATATAAAATTACCAATCTGCACCAGGCCCTGATTCGTGTCGGCACAGATAAAATATTTGATCTGGTAATGGCAGCTTCAGTGGGCCCAATATTGAAAAAAGGGGTAAAAGGGTATGATCTGCCGCGTGGAAAATTATGGGAACATTCGATCGGTGTGGCAATCGGTGCGGAGCGACTGTCGACGGAATTGAAAATTCCGGCGCCGGGGTATTTATTTACTGCCGGACTATTGATTGATATTGGCAAGATCGTTTTAGGATCCTTTGTAGATATCGATGCTCAGCCGATTATTAAATTAGCCTTTGAGAAACACATTCCCTTTGATGTTGCTGAGCGAAGAATATTAGGAATTGACCATGCTGAAGTGGGGGCGCTTCTGCTGGAAAAATGGGGAATTCCTGAAGAAATTGTCGAGGTGGAAAAGTGGCACCATCAGCCGGACCGGTTTGAGGGAGATAAAACTGTTGTCGATCTGGTACACGCTGCTGACGCTCTGACAATGATCGCCGGCATTGGTGGATATGGACGGGACGGATTGAATTATCGTCCGTCTGCAAATGTCAGTGAAAGATTGAATCTGACTCGGGCGGTCAATGAAAAGGTAATTGTAGAGATAATTCACAATATTGAAAAAGTTTACGAAATGCTAACATTATAAAAAAAAGGTGTAATATGTCATTAAATATTTTAATAGTTGATGATTCGGAAATCGTTAGGCGGGTAATTAAAAAGACTCTGGATATAGCTGAAATTCCTTACACCGAACTTCTTCAGGCGGCCAACGGCAGAGAAGCCTTAGATATTTTAGATGAAAACTGGATCGATTTAATTTTTACCGATATCAACATGCCTGTGATGGGCGGAGTCGAGATGGTCAGGCAATTAGCCGAAGATGATGTGCTGAAAGATGTTCCGATTGTGGTGGTTTCCACAGAAGGAAGTACTTCGCGGATAGATCAATTGAAAAAAAATGGTGTTTCAGCTTATTTGCGAAAACCGGTCACACCGGAACAACTACGTGATATTGTATTTGATTTAATAGGGGGGGAAGACAATGTCTAAAGATTATTCTGATGTTTTATACAGAGTACTGGAAGAATCACTGGAAAATCTGGCCTTTATGTTTGCGGAGGCCATTGATGTCAATGAAATAGCCATGAGCGATACGGAGTGTATCAAGGTTCATATGACCTTTTCCGGTGATCTTTATGACGGTTCTCTACTGATGATTGTACCTTCCAATATCAGCAGTGAATTGGCGGGCAATATTCTTGGTATCGATGATACAAGTGATGAAGCGTTTGAACTGGGCAATGACTCCCTGAAAGAGGTATTGAATGTCGTCTGTGGTCGTGTTTTAACAGAAATATCGGGAACTGAACCCCTTTTTGATCTGTCGATTCCAGAATTGGAAACGCTTTCCTGTGCTAATATAAAGAAACATCTTAAACAGAAAAACACCTGCAGCGCCCTTATTGATGATATGTATCCGATTATATTAGAGTTTGAAAAGAAGGATAAATGAGAAAGATAAAAGTATTAATTGTTGACGATTCTGCGATAGTCCGTCAAATTTTTACCCGAGAACTCAATCGATCTGATGAGATTGAAGTCGTCGGATCGGCTGCCAATCCTTTTATTGCCCGGGATAAGATCGTAAAGTTAAAACCCGATGTACTTACCCTTGATATAGAAATGCCGAAAATGGATGGGATTTCCTTTCTAAAGAAATTGATGAAATATTTTCCCCTGCCTGTGATTATTGTTTCTTCCCTGACTCAAAAAGGAAGTGCGATTGCTATCGAAGCCATGGAAGAAGGCGCATTGGAAGTAATGAACAAACCCGGCGCTGCTTACACAGTCGGTGATATGTCTATCGAATTAGCCGATAAAATAAAAGCTGTCTCAACCGTTAAAGTAAAGAAAAGAACGGCTAAAAAAGATATAATTAGTCCAAGGCCGTCAAAATTATCACTTACGACGACTACTGAAAAAATAATTGCTATCGGGTCTTCAACCGGGGGAACCAAGGCTTTGACAGATATTCTGCCGGCCTTACCTCATAATGCTCCGGGAATATTGATTGTTCAGCACATGCCGGAATTTTTTACAAATTCTTTTGCGAATCGATTAAATGAGTTGTGCGATGTAGAGGTTAAGGAAGCCGCAGATGGTGAAACGGTACATTCCGGAAAAATTCTAATCGCGCCGGGGAATTTTCACATGCTGTTGCGTCGTTCCGGCGCCCGTTATTATGTGCAGGTCAAAAAGGGCCCGCTGGTCAGCCGCCATCGTCCTTCGGTGGATGTTTTGTTCAAATCGGTTTCAAAATATGCCGGAAAAAATGCTGTCGGCGTCATTATGACCGGTATGGGCAAGGACGGAGCTGACGGTATGAAAAAAATGCATGATCAGGGATGTCAAACAATTGCGCAGGATGAAAAAACATCAATTGTTTTTGGCATGCCCAAAGAAGCAATTAAATTGGGCGCGGTAGATCATATTGTTCCTTTAACAAAGATTCCTGCTAAAATCCTTGAACTTGCTCGCTAATTTTGCTTAAATTTGGTTATGGAATTTTTAGAACTCGTCCGCAAAAGAAAAAGCACAAGGAAATATAGCAATAAATCTATATCCCAGGAAATACTTGATAAATGTATGGAAGCTGCCCGCCTGGCACCTTCGGCCTGCAATTCTCAACCCTGGAAATTTATTATTATCAAATCAAACCAACTAAAAAATCGTGTGGTTCGTGAATGTTTTAATGGTATTTACGCCATAAATTCCTTTGTAAAAAAGGCTGATGTGTTGGTGGTTGTGGTTCGCCAAAAAACCAACTATAAATCCCGGCTGGGCGGTAAATTCAGGAATGTTGATTTCAGTCTAATCGATATTGGAATTGCCTGCGACCATCTGACCCTGCAAGCTGAGGAAGTCGGTGTCGGCAGTTGTTGGATCGGCTGGTTCAATGAGAAAGAACTAAAAAAAATTCTCAACATACCCAAAAAAGATAAAATCGATATCATCATTTCTCTTGGCTATCCTGAAAAGGAATATATTAAACCTAAAAAAAGGAAAAGCCTGAACGAGACAAGAGAATATATTAAGTAAAGTATTTCCTAAATTTAAATTCATTTATAACAGAGTTTGAAATTACTTTTTTACTAATAAAAAGTGTTTTGTATTTGTTTTTATAAATTATATATTTGCCACCTTGAAATAAAATGAAAGAATACTATAAAAAGGAGTCCTATAAATGGAAAATGCAAAGATATCTAAAATAAGAAATTTTGGGATTGTGGCGCATATTGATGCCGGCAAAACCACCACTACGGAACGCATCCTGTTTTATACCGGGATCACCCATAAGATTGGTGAAGTTCATAATGGCGCTGCGGTTATGGATTTTATGAAGCAAGAACAGGATCGTGGAATAACCATCTCTTCAGCTGCGATCACAGTAAACTGGAAAAAACATCAGTTCAATATTATTGATACACCGGGACATATTGATTTTACTTTGGAAGTAGAACGCTCCTTGCGGGTGCTGGATGGTATTGTTATGGTTTTTTGTGCTGTCGGTGGTGTTGAACCGCAGAGTGAAACGGTTTGGCATCAGGCCGATGAATACAAAGTACCGCGTATCGCTTTTGTTAATAAAATGGACCGGTTGGGTGCTGATCTGCATCATACGGTGGATGCAATGAATGAAATGTTAGGCGCCAATGCGGTTCATTTTCAGTTACCCATTGGGGCTGAAGATGATTTTCGCGGAATCATTGATTTGGTTTCTATGAAAGCCTATACATTTGATGAACTTGAAATGACTGAAGGTGATATTCCTGAAGATATGCAGGAAGAAGCAGAAACGTATCGGGAAGAAATGATTGAAAAGGTTTCTGATTTTGATGAAATACTAATGGAAAAATTCCTGGAAGAAGAGGACGT
>CAYTLS010000006.1:0-14679 GCA_964438745.1 uncultured bacterium | reverse complement strand
CGCTTGATTTTATCGCCTTCACCGGCATGGGCCGCGATAATATGACAAACTTCCGCAGGTACACCACATTCTTCGGCCAGGGATACACCGGAAAAAGGATGACGCAGGTATTTACCATAGGTTCCCTGAACGGCATTTCCATTATCATCCAGGACATATTCCAGCATTTTTCCGACATCTGCTAAGATGGCACCGGCGATCAGTACGTCCATATTGGCGGTCAATTCGCCGTGATACATCCCATTGATTTTTTTGCCGGCATCCCGGGCAATGTGGACAACGGATCGTTTATGATCCATAAAGGTCACTTTCAGATCCGGGCCGCACAAGAGTGTAAAGGGAATTCGGTTGAGATCTTGCGGATTGAGGACACTACGGTCCATTGCTTTTTCCCAGGTCAGCGCGGTTTTTTCACGGAGGTCATGGTCTTCTATCCATTCCAGTTCCGGCCATAAGTCGAGTATTTCTTTTTTCATCTTAAAAATCCTATGAAATTCAGGATTAGGTTGAGATTGGTCCTTTAAAAAGAAACTCTAACCTCAACCTTTTCCAATTCGTTATCTATTTCAATTTTGCTATGATTGCGTCAGCCATTTGAGTCGTGGAAGCAGCACCCTGCTCAATCACTTCCTGACGGCCTCTTAGTTTCATCATATCATAGGTTCTTACTTCGCCTTCGGCAATGACTTCAGCCACAGCCTTGCGAATTTTTGCTGCGATGTCTTTTTCATCGATAAAATCCAGCATCATACAAGCGGAGGCGACCATTGCGATCGGGTTGACGATTGATGTTTCATATTCAGCATATTTCGGTGCTGATCCGTGGGTCGGCTCAAAGACACCGATGCCGCTTTGCGCATTAAATTGCGCTGAGCACGCAAATCCAAGCCCGCCGATCAGCCCGGCAAATCCATCAGACACAATATCGCCAAACATATTTCCGGCCACAATTACACCGTAATTTTCCGGATTCTTGGTCAGCCACATCATTTGCGCATCAATATTGGTATTCCAGAGCTCAATATTCGGATAATCTGCTTTTTGAATATCTTTTGCCATCTGGTACATCATACCGGAGGTTTCACGGATCACATTGGGCTTTTCACAAACCGTGACAGATTTGTAGCCATATTCCTTGGCGTGATCAAAAGCTGCCCTGAGAATTCGTTCCGTATTTTTCTTGGTAAAAATTCGTGTGGATACGGAAAGTTCATTCTTGGGCACATCGATAAAGTTTTTTACAAATTTCGGATGTGTTTTCAGCGCTTCATATACTTTTTCTTCGGGATCAGACCATTCTACGCCACCATAGAGACCTTCTGTATTCTGGCGGAAAATTACCGCGTCTATTTCCGGTTCCTCAATCGTATTACCCTGACCACGACGAATAAAATTCAGTGGATTTCCTTTATAGGATTTACAGGGACGCATACAGATATCAAGACCAAAATGTTGTCTCAGGCCAACAATCGGTGACGAATAAACAAGGCCCTTATCTCTCAGCTCTTTGCCAAGTTCGCAAGCCGCTGCGTCCTTCGGTTTTGATGTAATTGCACCAAAAAGCGCGATTTTATGTTCTTCGATCATATCAATAGTCCGTTGTGGTAATGGATTACCTTCCTTACACCAATATTCCCAGCCAATGTCGGCTTCCAAATATTCCGCTTCAAATCCGGCGGCCTCCAGGACTCTAATTGCTTCATCTAAGACTGCTTTTCCAATACCATCGCCTGGCATGGCTACGATTTTTCTTTTCGGCATAAAAATTTTCCTTCCTTCTTTTTCTAATTGTTTACAAATATGGGATCGATATGTATATCAAACTCAATATCGTCAAAAGTTTCTGTTAATTTCTTCAATAATTTGTTTTTCATATCCGACTGGTTTTTACTGCCATCGGGAAAAACCACATCAAACACAACAATTTCATGCTCCCGGTTCATACGCACGTCGTGAAAATCTTTAAAATATGGTAATTCATTATGTAATAATGCCAATTCCCGCTTCACCTTTTTAAGGATTGGATTATCCAATTCAATGGGATCCATATGAACCGTGATATGGGCATATACAGTATCTGTTAATTTTTGTTCTACCAGTTTGGCAATTTCATGAGTTTCACCGCAGGAGAGTTGACAATTGACCTCAATATGCAACGAGATGAACTTATTATCCCCGTATTGATGGACAATAATATCATGTGACTCAATGACACCTGAAACAGAGTTAGCGATTTTTTTCACCTTTTTAATGAAATCATCGGAGGGCGCTGTTCCTAAAATCAGGTCACCGGTGTCAATCGCAATCGTGAAACCGGTATAGATCAACATCACACCAACCAGGCCACTGCCAATTCCATCAAAATAGTATAACCCGAATTGACTGAGGAAAACACTGATCAGCACAAATATAGTGGAAATTACATCTGTGTAATGATGGATTGCATCCGCTTTAATTGCCTGGGAATCTATTTTAACGCCGATGTATTTGGTCAGATGTCCCATCCAAAATTTCATTAGCATGGTAAAAATAATTATTCCCAGTACCGGCACTGACACCTTTACTTCTGCCGGATCAGCAAATCGCCCGATCCCTTCCCTGATAAATTCAAGACCGGCAACGATCAGAATGATTGCGATAACCAGTGTTGCCACATATTCCGCCCGTTGATGCCCAAAAGGATGTTCTTTGTCCGGTGGCTTGCCCGCGATCTTGAATCCTATGATCACAATTATCGAGCTTGCTGTATCTGATATGGAATGAATAGAATCTGCGATTAATGAAAGTGAATTGATCAGGAGGCCGGTCACCAATTTGATGACGAACAGAAATGAATTGATCACAATGCTTGACCAACCGGCAAAATTGCCATAACGGGAGCGGGTTACTTTCCACTTATCACTTTCTTTCACAAACAGTGACAGTAATTTATCATGTAGTTTGTTTATCATTTAATACCCAGTTTTTTTCTGGTATAGGGTATCAATCCACCGGCATCGAAAATGCCGACTACTTCTTCCGGTAATGGCGGAAAAGTAAAGGTTTCTTTGTCGGTTTTAATAGTACCCTTGTCAGTGTCAATTTCAATAGAGTCACCATGGTTCACAGCATCGACTAAATCCGGTGAAGTTAGAGCCGGTAGCCCGTAGTTAATGCAGTTGCGATAAAAAATACGCGCGAAGGTTTTTCCAATGACCGCGCCAACACCGGCGTATACGAGACAGGCAGCTGCTTGTTCCCGGGAGCTGCCGCAGCCAAAATTGCTGCCACCCACAATAATATCATTTTTCTGAACCTTGCCGGCAAAATCTGCGTCCAGATCTTCGAGAGCGATTTTTGCCATTTCCTCTGGTTCTGTGACAGTATAAGTGTATTTTCCGGGAAATAGTACATCGGTGTTGATGTCATCGCCATATTTCCATACCTTGCCTTTTATAATCATTATTTATTCTCCCTGTTATTTGTATTTCCTGGTATTTTGATTACGAATCTAATTCTCTGAAATCAGCGATTTCACCTTTGAGTGCGCAATAAGCAGCTGTGCGCGGACTGGCCAGGTAAACAAAGGAATTTTTGTTACCCAGGCGGCCTTTAAAATTACGATTTGAAGTAGCGACGGCTACCTCATCATCGGCCAGAATACCGGCATGATTCCCCATACAGGGGCCGCAACCGGGGTTCATCATGACAGCGCCGAAGTCCACCAGTTTTTCCACCCAACCTTTTTTCAGTATCGCTTTATAGACTTTTTTGGACGCCGGAAAAACCACCATTCTCACATCAGGATGGATCTGTTTGCCGTCAATAATATCAATAATCTGTTCGAAATCTTCCACTCGTCCATTGGTGCAGGAGCCGAAAAACACCTGGTTGATCTTTTTGCCTTTGACTTCACTGATTGGCGCAACATTATCCACCGTATGGGGCTTGGCGACCATGGGTTCCATTGTAGAGACATCAATATTGATTACCTGGTCGAAGTCCGCGTCGTCATCGGATTTGACAATTTCGAATTCTTTGTCGGAGACTGTTTTTATATAGTCCAGGGTTTTCTGGTCCGGTACCACGTAGCCGGCTTTCGCGCCTAATTCCACGGCCATATTGGTCAACACAAAACGTCCGGACAAACTCATATCTTCAATAGTGGGGCCGCAAAATTCAATGGCTTTATACAAAGCGCCATCCGCGCCGATCTCACCGGCAATTTTTAAGACCAGGTCTTTGGCAGAGAGGCCTTTGGGAAATTTTCCGCTAACATGAATTTTAATGGTTTCCGGTACTTTCAGCCAGATCTTGCCGCGCGCCATAATCACCGCCATTTCACTGCGGCCGATTCCGGCGGAAAATGCACCGAAAGCACCATAGGAGGTGGTGTGTGAGTCCGAGCCGACAATCAACGTGCCGGGCAGGACATGGCCTTCTTCATGCATCACCTGATGACAAATCCCTCGTTCAATATCATAAAAATTTTTTACGTTCTGTTCTGCTACAAATTCGCGAATATCCTTGTGATTCTGTGCAAACTTGGCATTGGCCGCCGGTGTGGCATGATCCAGAATAATGACATGCTTATCCGGATCATAAACTTTTTTTACTCCAATGCTATAAAACTTTTTTGAAATTGCTGCGGTATTGTCATGTGACATAGCGACATCAGGTTCGATTTCCACAATTTCGCCGGCGACGACCGGTTTACCTGCTTTTTTACCCAATATTTTTTCTGAAAAGGTTTTTCCCATGTGAACTCCCTCAAGGTTATTTAGATATAATAATAAAGAACGATAGAATGTACCACGGTGACAGTTTACTTCCAGAATATTTAGCTATTCAATAAAACACTTTTTTACCTGAAACACTGTGGTTGATTTTTTTAACATCTTTCCTCCCTTTATTCTTTGTCAAAATGAAAATATAATTTTAAGATGAAAAAGGAAAGAGTTTTTACAAGGAAATGTCATTTTTTTTGTAATTTATTTAACTCCGGTTAGAGATTATTTTTACTAAGTGCTGTTATTCATGACTTTCTTTCCAACTTAATGATAAAAAAACAGTAGTGAGATGTAAAATTGAGATCTGTACCGGAACTTTTTGAATACTTCCTGATGTTGAATATATTTAACCGGAATAATTCATAGAACAATATTCAGGTTAATCCTGATAGCTTCTGATAAAATATGCAGCTCTTAGCGGTGTGAAATGTATTGGTAGGAAGCGGTTGTTATTTCTATTTTTTTTCGAAATAATGCAGATTAAAAAACAAATTGGATAAGGAGTGAAAGAATGAATGAAATCAAAATAGTTCACAAACCCAGTGAATCCTTAGTTGAAGAAATGAGTATCAAGTCCTGGCCGATCTGGGAAAAAGAAGTATCAGAATTTCCCTGGCATTATGACGAAAAGGAAACCTGTCTGCTGCTGGAGGGTGAAGTGGAAGTGACGCCGGCGGATAGCGAACCGGTCAGGTTTGGCAAAGGAGACCTGGTGGAATTTCCAGCCGGGATGTCCTGCACCTGGAAAGTGCTGAAGCCGGTGAAAAAACATTACAAATTTGGGTAAATAAAAAAAAGAGGCATAGGTGATCAATCCCTATGCCTCAAAATATATCAGTGCTGTGTTGCCATTCAACCCAGTTCAGTATCACTTTACCGGAGTTACCGGACTTCATCACTTCAAATCCTTTTGCAAAATCTGTATAATGAAATTTATGGGTAATGATTTTAGATATATCCAAACCGGATAATAACATCGATTCCATCATATACCAGGTTTCATACATTTCACGACCATAAATTCCCTGAATTGTCAGCATATTGAAAACCACTTTGTTCCAGTCTATCTGAATGTCATTGGAGGGAATACCCAGGAGGGCGATTTTTCCTCCGTGAAACATGTTGTCGATCATGTCATTGAAAGCATTGGCGCTGCCGGACATTTCCAAACCCACATCAAATCCTTCCTTCATGCCCAGTTCCCGTTGAACTTCCAATAATGATTCTTTGGTGACATCAACAGCTCGGGTGGCCCCCATTTCCTTTGCCAGTTCAAGACGATAGGAATTGAGGTCAGTGGTCACAATATTTCTGGCGCCGGCATGTTTTGCAATGGCAGTGGCCATCAGGCCGATCGGCCCCGCTCCGGTGATCAGGACATCTTCGCCAAAAACTTTGAATTGCAGAGCGGTATGGGTGGCATTGCCAAAGGGATCAAAAATGCTGACCACATCCGTTGGGATACTGGGGTGCGCGTGCCAGAGATTAGTCACCGGCATAGCCAGGTATTCTGCAAAAGCGCCGGTTCTATTGACACCGATTCCCTGGGTGGAATTACATAAATGACGACGGCCGGCGCGGCAATTACGACAACGGCCGCAAACCAGGTGGCCTTCACCGGATACAATTTCGCCAACCTGTACATCATGCACATTACTACCCATATCAACTACTTCACCGACGAATTCATGGCCGATTGTCATGGGTACCGGAATGGTTTTTTGTGACCATTCATCCCAGTTCCAGATATGGACATCAGTGCCGCAAATGGCAGTTTTGTGAATTTTGATCAGGACATCATTAATACCGATTTCAGGCACCGGTACTTCTTCCAGCCAAAGTCCTTCTTTTTTATATTTTTTGACTAAGGCGTTCATTGTTTTCTTCATAATATTATCTCTCCCTGAGTAAAAAATTAACGGTTAATTTTTAGTCTCCTTATCCCACTAAAAAATAGAGTATTCTGAAAAGAGTAACAAGTTTTTTTTAGATCCGATTGAAAGTTATCCGGGTCTTTTTGAAAATTTCCTACTATTTTAGTAGTCTATTGGCGATATCACTTGACATTCTTGTATCCATTGCTTAAGTACATAACTGAACATTTGTATTACTAATAAAACAAAGGAGATGTGAAAATGGTTAAAATCAATGCAATAACAATTGAAAAATTACTGGAAATGAAACATAATAAGGAAGACTTCAAATTAGTTGAAGTTCTTGGCGAAAATGATTATAAAGAAGAACATATTGAAGGTGCTATCAATATTCCGGCTAAAAAAATTGGTGATGTCGCCCCGGATAAACTGGACAAAGATGAAACCATTGTTGTTTACTGCGGGGAATATTCCTGCAATGCCAGCCCGGGCGCAGCGAAAAAACTGACCAGTATGGGATATAAAAATGTGCTTGATTTCAGTGCCGGTAAAAAAGGCTGGAAAGATGCCGGCTTGCCCATGGAATAAAAATTAACACCATAAACACTACTGATTCTAAACGTAAAGACATCGGGCGTTGGTTTGCCCGGTGTCTTTTTTTTAAAATTCCATTGTAAAGGTCGTTCGCTCATTGGGAACAGAATTGACCAGCAGTCGTCCATTGTGGGCGCGCATAACCTGTCTTGACAGCGAGAGTCCGATACCGGAGCCTTCTTTTTTGGTGGTAAAAAAGGGAACGAATATTTTCTGAATATTTTCTTCTGAGATAGCCTCGCCATTGTCAATCACTTCAATCAATACTTTTGAATCATTATTGATCCTGCCAATTAATTCTAATTTGGGATTGGGCGTATGGGTCATGGAATCGAGGGCATTTTTGATAAGGTTGATGATCACCTGTTCGATCATTGTTGCGTCAGCCAGAATTTCCAGATCAGCGGGTGTGATATTCCATTGAAAATCGATAGCATCAAAATTAGTATTTTCTTCGATAACCGGCATAATTTCATCAAAAACATGCCGCAATTTTATGGGTGTCAATTCTGGTTTGGGAATACGGGTTACCTGACGGTATTTTTCTACAAATTTCATTAACCCCTTACTGCGTTTTTCAATCGTTTTGACTGCCAGGGTGATATCTTCCAAATCCTCATCGGAGAGATTGGCTTTTTGAGACCGGGTGGCTTCCAATGTCGAATTGGCTGTGGATGCCAGTGATGATATGGGTGTAATGGAATTCATAATTTCATGATTAATGACACGAATTAATTTTTCCCAGGCTTCCATTTCCTTTTTCTCCAGTTCCGAATTAATATCATGGATCGAAACGAGTTTATATTTTTGACGATGGAGTACAAATTCTGTCGCGGAAACCGCCAGATTCTTTTGCTCATTATTGATTTTTATTTGCACATTGTCTTTTTGGAAGGGGGGGATTGTCTCCAAAACAGTCTGTAATTCCGGTAAATTATTGCCTAATTGCCGCAAACTATTAAACTTTCTGACACTGAACATTTTTTTGAAAGCCAGGTTCATTAACTCAATTTTTCCGTTGGAATTAAAGGCGATGAGGCCGACTTTTACATGTTGCACAATGGTCTTCATATAATTGAAATGTTCTACCCGGTATTTCCGTTCTTCTTTAAATTTTTCAATCACAAAGCGAAGGGATTCATAGAGTTCTTCAAAGCCATCACCTGTTACTTGTTCAGGAAAAGAAATCGAAAAATCTGAATACCGAATAGAATCAAAGAGCTTGGTTAATTCCCGATTAATCCGATCCACGTATCGGATCATTTTGAAAACGACATAAACCAGCAGAGCGGCGAGAATGCCATTAACCCAAAGCAAATCATGATAAAAAAGACTATAAAAAAAACTTCCAATAATCACGGTTATTGCAAGGATAAAGAAAATTAAGCGAACGCGATAATTTTTAAATACCATATTTTTTCAACCTTCTGTATAATGATGCCCGGGTCAGTCCCAAAGCATCGGCCATTTTGGAAATGTTGCCATCGTATTTGCGGTAGACCTCTTCGATAACCTGCTGTTCAACTTTCTCAAGATTGTAATCCGGTAGTTGCAGTTTTTCCACCTGTTGTTCCTCTTTTGTTAGCAGGAAACAATCCACATCGATGATTTTCGAATCGCACATAATGACAGCACGTTCAACCGTATGGCGTAATTCGCGCACATTTCCCGGCCAGTCATAATATATGAGTTTTTGCAGTGCTGCCGGTGAAAATTTATCAATCTCCTGTTTATATTTTTCTGCATATTTTTTGAGAAAATGATCCAGCAATGGTGGAATATCATCTTTGCGATCACGCAGGGGCGGCAGAGCAATTTCCACGGTATTGATGCGATAGAGCAAATCCTCCCGGAACTGATTGTCTTGTATCATTTGCAGTAGGTTGGCGTTTGTCGCGCAGATTAGCCGTACATCAAAGGGAACTGCCTTATAACCGCCAACCGGTGTGAATTCGCGAGTCTCCAGAACCCGCAGTAGTTTGGATTGAATATTCATGGAAAGATTGCCAATTTCATCGAGAAACAAGGTGCCGCCGGAAGCCACTTCAAAACGGCCCGGTTTTTTCTTTTTTGCATCAGTAAATGCGCCTTTTTCATGACCAAATAATTCCGACTCAAATATCGATTCATTGAGAGAGCCGACATCAACGCCCAGGAAGATTTCATCTTTTCGGTTTGATTCCCGGTGAATGGCGCGGGCAACCAGTTCCTTACCGGTGCCGTTTTCGCCGGTAATGAGAATGTTAGCGGGTGTACCGGCAACTTTTTTGATCATTTTGTAGACTTGCTGCATAGGCGCAGAATTACCGATAATTTCATTGAAGGGTTGGTTGATGTAATCACTTAATCCCTGCTGCCGTATTTTTGCCTTGGCTAGTTCCTTGCGGGAATTCGCCAGTCTTTGGGCGGAATTCAAGGTTGCCAGCAGTTTTTCGTTTTCCCAGGGCTTGGAGACGAAATTTGTCGCCCCGGCTTTGACGCCTTCAACTGCTTTTTCAATATCGCCGTAGGCTGTGATGAAAATGACAATGGCATGGGGATCGATTTCAAGAATTTTTTGCAACCAGAAGAATCCTTCCTCACCGCCGGTTTTACCTTCTGTAAAGTTCATGTCCAACAGAATAATATCAAAATTTTCTCTGGAGAGTGTTGCTTCTGTTTTAGCAGGTGAATTGAGTAAGACGATTTTTTGACAATGTTTTTTCAATAGCAGTTTGGCTGAAATCAGCACATCTTCATTGTCATCGATAATTAATATTTTTCCAAGTTTCTTATTCATAATTCCTCTTTTTGGTTTGTCACAAGCTATACAAAGAACATAAACTCATAAAACGAATATTGTGCCAAAATCAAATTTTAGTTATAATTTACTGAATAGCAGTAAATTAACATTTAGGAATATAAAGATCATTTTTATGAGATGCAATAGAAGTGTTCATTTTCGAACAGTGGAATATCCAGCATCTGCATTGTGAAATGTCTGACCTCTTTTTGGGAAATACTAACATTTATGTGGAAAATTAACCGTCGAACTTCTGTCAAGACCGAATGATGATAAGAATTAAACGTGCTGAATAAAAAAGAATATAATTATAAATTTACAGAATTCAATGGTTGGCACGATTGGTCAAATTCAAGAAAAACATTTGTCAATGAGCTGCTATATTTATTAAGATAGAGTCAGGGCATGAATTGAACATAGGCTGACCTCCCAATACTGCTACTAATAGAAAAATAAAAGAAATGAGGTACAAATATGGGAAAAATTTTAGGGTCGATAATAATTACTTTACTATTTGTTTCTTTTCAAGTTAGAAGCATTAAAACTGAAAAACCGCATATTGCTTTTTCTTTTGACGATGGTAGTACCAAAAACATTTTATCATATGATAATACTGAATGGAATTCAATGATACGAAAACAATTGAAGGACAATGATATTCAAGCAGTATGGTTTGTTGCCGGTAAAAGTGTTGATAACGATAAAGGCAAACAACTTTTACAAAAATGGAATGATGACGGCCACATAATCGCAAATCATACTTATAGTCACTTCAACTACAACAATTCGTCAATAACTTGCAAAAAATTTATTGAGGATATTCAAAAATGTGATTCTGTAATTTTCAAGTACGAAAATTATAAGAAAATCCTACGTCTTCCTTATTTAAAAGGAGGCAATACCATTTCAAAACGAGATAGTTTAATTGATATTTTAAAGCGAAAAAACTATAAGCAAGGCTGGGTAACCATTGATGCTTCTGACTGGTATGTAAATATGAGATTGATTCGTCGTTTAAAACAAGATCCGGATGCCGATATTAGTAGATTTAGAGAATTTTATATCAATCATATTTTTGAAAGAGCGCAGTATTATAACACTCTTTCATTACAAATAAATCACCGGCAAATTAAGCACACTGCGTTGCTGCATTTTAATTTGACTTCAGCACTGTTTCTTAATGATCTAATTGAAAAATTCCAAAAAGAAGGTTGGATAATTGATGATTACAGCAAAGCCATGAAGGATAGGATTTATGCTGAACAACCCATAGCGATGCCGGCTGAACAAAGTTTGATTTGGATGCAAGCGAAACAAACAGGTGAATTTGAATTGAGATATCCAGGAGAAGACTCTGTTTTTGAAAAAGAAAAAATGGATAAATTAGGATTATAAATATTGGTATTGTAGAAATACCGAGATGTACTGATTACAATCCTGCTCGAATAAATTTAATTCAGAAGTTCCTTCGTTCTATTTCGGATTTTGGTAAGACTGCTCATCATATTCTTTATTTCATCATCCGATAAATCTTGAAACATGTTCTGCTCAGCAAGTTCTGATAATGGTAATGTTCGATCGAACACATCCTTGCCTTTTTTTGTAAGAAAAATGCGATAGGTCCGGCGATCCTTTTCATGATTTTCTCGTTTGATGTAGCCATTTTTCGAAAGTAAATCCAACATGCGGGTCACAGCTGCCTTGTCCTTTTGAGCAGATTTGGCCA
This sequence comes from uncultured bacterium, assembly GCA_964438745.1. Taxonomy (GTDB): domain Bacteria; phylum Fidelibacterota; class UBA2242; order UBA2242; family JAFGTP01; genus JAFGTP01. Next base: position 2,934 of record CAYTLS010000006.1, on the reverse strand, counting down.
ATTGCGTCTGGTTGATTCCGGGATTTCTATTGATGATGATTACCAGTATCCATTGATCAACAGTGATTTCAATATTATTCTCGACAAACAATTTTTTTATGTAACTATTTAAATACCAATTGATTTTAGAAATCAACGCACCTAATGTATCATAAGGTTTCATAATATTTCCTAAAATAGTTGTACAAAGTCGCAAAATAACAAAATGTTGTATACTCTGCTACTAAGTACATGATTAACTAAATAACCTGAGTTCGATCTAAGGCAATTGCTCATTTACATTAGTGTCACAACCCCCTTGTTCCCCCCGATGCATCGGGGGGACACGATAGGACAAATATCTGTTTGCATTGAACTTAATAGTTCGAAGTCGTTACCTGATCCTCACAAATTCTCCCTAAAAAGGGAGATGCCAGAGGGTGTTAAACGGATAATTGGAGTAAAAATCCTTAGATCGAACTGACGTTAAATAACACCATCGAGTCCATGAGCAGCTGTAAATACAGCATGCGCACCAACAACAAATCCGACAACTCGGATAGTTTCCATGATTTCTTCCTTTGTAGCCCCTGCTTCCAGGGCCTGGGTAGCCAGCGATCGAACGCCAGCTTCTGCGCCAACTGATGCATCCAAAGCCATAGCCATTAAGATTTTAGTTTTTGCCGATAATGCAGCATCAGTAAAAGATAAATCCCTGGCTTGCATAACATGATCAAAATATTTCTTGTCATTTTTTACAATTACTTCTAATGGGTTTTTACTCATTTTCATCTCCTTTTTTAGTTAGTTATAAAACTTGTTGATATATCAACTATTGATACATCAAATATATTCCGAATTAACAAATATAGCAACTTTTTTTTCGAAATTATTTTTACTGTTCATTTTCGAACACTCATTTTTCATAACCGTACACTTTCTTGATTGAACAAATTTCCCATTTATCGTCGATAAAACAAGCTTGGCACAGCTTGTGATATGTTGCAACCAGTTAGTTTGACAATTGATTATTTAAAGCATGTGAATTCCGATGAGTTTAAAAGCTTTTAAAAAACAAAGGATTTATTCAATGATGCACAAACATGAAATAAACCAAATCAGTATTCTTTCAACAATTGTTGTATTAATTGCTGCTATTACCTATCTGCTTGTTGAAGTGGATTTATGTAGCCTTATATTTTAAAAAAACCAAGAGGATTTAATGGACAGAATAATCGAAAAGAAAAACAAGAATTTAAAAAAATATGGAATCATTATCGGAAGTGTGATGCCTGGAATACTATTGATCTACTATATATTTTTCCATGACTTCCAAAGTAAATTAATCGTCCAAAAAGAACGCATCACCATCGCCACGGTTACAGAAGATGATTTCATCGAATATATTCCACCTATCGGTACCGTTATTCCGATCAAAACCATTTATCTGGATGCGATTCAGGGGGGACAGGTGGAAAAGAAGTTTCTTAAAGCCGGCGCCATGGTGGAAGAAGGTGATCCCATTATATCCTTGTCCAATATTGATCTATTGCTGGACATCATGCACCGGGAAGCGGAATTCTATCAGCAGACCAATAATCTTCGCAACACCCGCCTGCAAATGGAACAAAACCAACTGAATTTACAGGGACAATTGATGGAAATAAAATTTGAGTTAAGATCCCAAAAACGAAAATATGACCGGTATCAAAAATTGTTTTCCAAGAATCTCGTTTCTAATGAAGAATGGGAAATGGTGGTTGACAGATTTGAATATTTACAGGAAAAAGAAAACCTAACCCTTTTGCAAAATGAAAAGGATTCAGTATTCCGAAAAATTCAAGTGGACCAATTGGAAAATTCGCTGGAGCGAATGGAAAACAACTTGAAAATTGCTCGGGAAAATCTGGATAAATTAACCATCAAAGCACCGGTCACCGGACAACTGACATCGCTCAATCCGGAAATTGGTGAATCCATCAGTCGCGGCGAGAGAATCGGACAAGTTGATGTTTTAGATGGATTCAAAATCCGTGCAGGTGTAGATGAACATTACATCGCTCGCATCAATATGGGACAAAAAGGAAGTTTTGATTTTAATGGTAAAACCTACAATCTGGAAATCATTAAAATCTATCCTGAAGTCATTAATGGCAAGTTCAATATTGACTTAGGTTTCGTCAATGAAACACCATCCAAAATTCGCCGCGGCCAAACCATTCATATGAAACTGGAATTGGGTGATGCCGAAAAAGCGATTGTGATTCCAACCGGCGGATTTTTTCAAAAAACCGGTGGGCAATGGATTTTTGTTGTGGACGAAGCCACAAATACTGCCACTAAACGTAAAATTAAAATTGGTCGTCAAAACCCGAAATATTATCGAATCACAGAAGGACTAAAACCCGGTGACAAGGTGATTGTTTCCAGTTATGACAACTTTGGTGATATTGAGAAGTTGGTATTGAAATAATGAAATACTTCAACGCAAAGAACGCAATGATCGCAGAGAAATATTGTTATAATCTGCGGCCAATAGCAGAAAACCTGCGAGGTCTTAAAAGACCTGGGAGGTTTAGTATCGATGAGATAATTAAAACCTCCCAGGTTTGATAAACCTCGGAGGGGATGACAAGGGCAATCCGCTTGTCCGGCTAAAATAAAAAGAAATGTAAATTAAATAAACAGGAGCACAACATGAGTCAAAAAGAACTAATCAAAACTGTCGACCTGATCAAAACTTACAGAACCGATGAAATCGAAACCCTGGCTGTCAATAAAGTAAATTTCTCAGTATTTGAAGGAGAATTTGTCGCTATTATGGGACCTTCGGGTTGCGGAAAATCCACGTTACTTAATATTATTGGTATGATTGACAGCCCAAACAATGGGCAATACTTTTTTAATGATATTGAAGTATCCGCGTTCAATGAAAAAAAACGGGCAAATCTGCGC
>CAYTLS010000005.1:0-14790 GCA_964438745.1 uncultured bacterium | reverse complement strand
TTCAGTATCGCCATGGGCTTCCTGGAAGCAATTGTTGTAGTTTATTTACGGGAAATCTATTATCCGGGTGGATTTGAGTTCCCCATGCAAATGGTTTCTGATACGATTTTTATGACTGAAGTTATTCGCGAAATTTGCACTCTGGTGATGTTGTTATCCATTGCGATTTTGATTGGGAAAAATAAAGAAACAATCTTTGCCTGGTTTATCATGAGTTTTGGGATTTGGGATATTTTCTATTATGTTGCTTTGAAATTATTCCTGGATTGGCCGGCATCGTTGCTGACCTGGGACATTTTGTTTTTAATTCCGGTGACCTGGCTGGGGCCGGTAATTGTGCCGATAATTTGTTCGGTAACAATGATTTTGTTGGCATTAGTCATACTGTTTTTTCACAATAAAAAGGGCCGGAATTTATTTACCTTAAAAGATGTGATTCTATTATCCGGAGGTGCCTTTTTCATTTTTATTGCCTTTACCTGGAATTACACAAAATTATTAGTTTCAAATAATCTGATTATGCGACTGTTTGTACCGGATTCACAAGAAGTCATACAGAAAATCATAAAGAGCTATGTACCCAGACATTTCTTTTGGGAACTCTTTAGTCTTGGCATAATTTTGATATACTTAGAGTTGGGAGTAATGATTTTTAAATGTTGTCAAAATAATGAAAAGTTTTAATAATAAAATTCGGACCATAATTGATTTAATGCAAAGTATTAATTATGTTGAATTATAATTGAAAACTTGATTAAAAAATTTTGTATCCTAGCGATATTTGTAAATATTAATTAAACAAAAAGGAGATATTTAAAATGGGACAAAAAGGAGTAGAACTACTCGGCGTTGACAAAGATGAACTTATTCAAATGTTGAATGAAGCTTTATCAGAAGAATGGTTGGCCTATTATCAATATTGGATTGGTGCCAGAGTGATGGAAGGACCAATGCGTACAGATGTTGAGCAGGAACTGCTGGTTCATGCTGACCAGGAACTCAATCACGCGGTCATGGTTGCCGAAAGAATCGATCAGTTAGGCGGTACACCGGTACTGAACCCGGCAGATTGGATGAAATATAGCAAATGCGATTATGAAGTACCCAGTGATCCCTATATTGAAAAAATTCTGGAGTAATATTTAAGCGTCGAACGATGTGCTATTAAACGCTACAAAGAGCTCGCTGATTACACCAGCGGAAAAGACCATTCTACCTATCAGATGGCAACAACAATTCTCAATGAAGAGTTGGAGCATGAACAGGAAATAGAAGATTGGATGGAAGATATCAATATCATGAAAGAAAACCTGAAAAAATTACGCATGGATTAAACTCAAATATTGAATAAATCAGAAAGGGTAGGGAAGTAATTCTCTGCCCTTTAATTATTTTGAAGGGATGATTTGTGAATATATTGATCACTGGTGCCTCGGGATTAATTGGAAAGGCGCTGACTAATTATTTTCAGGAAAAAGGAAAAAAGGTTTATCCGATGGTACGTAAAAAAGATCCGGAGCAACCTTTTTACTGGATGCCTGATCAGGGATTAATCTATTTTGATGAAACTGTATCGATTGATGTTGTTATCAATTTGGCGGGGTATGGGCTGGATAAAAAACAATGGACCTCAAATATAAAAGAGAAAATTCTGAATAGCCGGGTTGAGTCAACTAATTTACTGGCCCAAACATTAAAGCAATTAAAAAACAAGCCATCGCTTCTTATCTCTGCATCTGCCACCGGATTTTATGGGAATACTGGTGACAAGATCCTTGATGAAAAAGGCCGGAAAGGAACAGGTTTTCTCCCGGAAGTCTGTGATGAATGGGAGAGGGCGACAGATTCTCTGGATAGTACGAAAATTCGGGTGGTTAAACTGCGATTGGGCGTAGTGATCAGTAAAAATGGCGGAATGCTGAAAAAATTGCTACCGGTTTTTAAATGGGGGATGGGGGCAACTTTAGGCAAAGGCGATCAGTATATCAGTTGGATTGGTATGCCGGATCTTTGCCAGGTCATTGATTTTATTATTGAAAATGAAACTCTGGCAGGTCCTGTCAATGCTGTCTCTCCGAATCCGGTCACTAATAAAACGTTTACTAAAGTGTTGGGGAATAGATTGAAGCGACCAGCTGTATTTACAATTCCGGCTTTTATCTTGAGTCTATTTTATGGTGAAATGGCTGACGAAATGATATTGAGCAGCAGCCGGGTAATTCCGGCCAAATTACAGGAATCAGTGTATCCTTTTACAAATCCTACCATCAAAGAGGCAATTGAAACACAAATAAAAGGAAAATAAAAGTGAAAGTTCAAATTTTAATTCGAATATTAATAGGATTGGTAATCGTTTATATTGGCGGAGGATATCTTATGGCTATTGAAAAACCTGAGTATAAAGTTGTTGAAGAATTTGCTGAGTTTGAGATCAGGGAGTACGCCTCTTACCTGGTGGCGGAAGTCGAAATTGAAAATGATTTTGAGGAGGCCAGCAGTGAAGCCTTTGGAATTTTATTCGATTACATCTCCGGTAATAATATCAAACAGAAAAAGATTTCCATGACTGCGCCTGTAAATCAAACCAGTGCTGAAAAGAAAGGTGAGAAAATTGCTATGACAGCACCGGTCTCGCAGCAGCAAAGCGACACCGGCAGTGGGCGATATTATGTGAGTTTTGTGGTGCCTGGTAAATATACACCGGCCACCGTTCCGGAACCGGTCAATAGCCGTGTCAATATTCGGCAAGTTCCCGGGCAGATAATGGCAGCCATAAAATACAGTGGCAACTGGAGCCGTAAACGATACAACAAGCATAAGAAATTATTATTAAGAGAGCTGAACAAAAAAAATATTGAAGTTACAGGAAACCCGGTTTTTGCCCGCTATAATCCACCTTTTTGGCCGGCCTTTATGCGCAGAAATGAGATTTTAATTCCTGTAAATTATTCGCCATAAATACCTGCAATTAAAGAACCGATAAAAAAGGATATCTTATGAAAAGAAAAGATGACGCTGGTTTGGACAAGAATAATAAAATTAACGGCACCCAACCGGAAGTTGACACGGAATTAGTGAATGCCATAGAAAGACTGCTGCATGGCCAACCCTTTTCCATTCTCTGTACACAGGGTGATTGCCAGCCTTATGGATCATTGGTGGCCTTTGCATACAGTGACGATATGAAACATTTATATTTTACAACACCGACGGCCACCCGCAAATATATGTTATTATGTAACTGCGCCAATGTATCAATGGTGATTGATAGTCGTTCACAACATCCTGGCAATATAAAAGAGATTGAAGCGGTTACCATTACGGGGGAAGCCCATGAGATCATAGATGATCATGATTATCAGGATGGAATAGAAATGCTAAAAGTTCGTCATCCTTATATGCAAGATTTTCTGAACTCCACGTCCATGGCTCTTTTCCAAATAGATGTAATCAGTTATTTTTATGTCGCCCGTTTTCAGGATGTAGCACAATGGACACCGAAGTAAATCTTCTATTTTTTAAGTCTGAGTCGATAGGATAGGCCACCGCTGATGAAATAATCCGGTGCCTTGTCATTGATTCCCACACCACCGGAAATATCCAATTGGAAATCATCATTGATCAGATAAGTTAATCCCGTATCAAACCGATGATCAGGTGCAAATTCCTCGATCACATATCCATATACTTCAATAAAACCGGCAATTTTATTATGGATGCCCGCACCGATGACAAAAGAATAGAAAATATTGGTATTGGGCGCGACACCATTCCATTCACCACCGATATTAAAGGCGGCAGAAAACTGATCATTCAAGGTTTTGGTGCCGGCTATTCTGAAATCAGGGATTAAGTAATCAGTTTGGAATTCATCGGCACCGATTTTTGGTAAGGTTAGATGTCCCAGGAAAGCCAATTCCGGCATTAATCCCTTTTCTTCTGTAAACCGGGTTTTAAATCCCACTACTACCGGCGCCAGGCCTGATTCTGTGATTTCAGTGCTGCCCACTTCGACTTTTTGCTGCATATATTCGGCGCCAAACCGTATTTCGGTATTATCAAAAAGTCCATACCGCAACAGGGACGTGTTGTAAACAAGGTTGGTTATATTATTGTCTTCTGTTGGGGAATCATGTTCCATCAGGGCACCTGTTTCGATTTGTAGCCAACCCCTTGGTATGGTTACAGATGATTCTGTCTGATCGGGACGGTCGGTTACCATTTCCGGTACTGCTTGTGCAAATAAGGTTGAAAACAATACTGTTAAAGTAATTAAATATTTCATTCGTTTTCCTTTTTCAATAATGTTGCCCATGCGGGTGATTTTTGTAGAATTTTTTTATAAACGGGACATTCCCGTTCATGCGCGCCTTCAAGATATCCGGTACTTAGCAAAAATTCCTTGGTGATTTCGCCACCGGTGAATTTGAAGTGCTTTTTGAAAAGTTTTACCCACTCTTCTGGATCTAAGGGATGATTATTATCCAGCCAGTTTTTAAAAGAACCGAATTTTTTTTGTAATTCCAATATCACATTGGCATTGTGAATGGCGGCATTGATTTTTAAACGGTTGCGAATGATGCCGGTATCATTCAGCAGTCTGCCTCTGTCATTTTCTGTAAAATTGGCGACTTTTTGTATGTCGAATCCAGCATAAGCACGCCTGAAATTTTCCTGTTTTTTCAAAATTGTTGTCCAGGAAAGTCCAGCCTGGTTAATTTCCAATATCAGGCGGCCAAATAATTCATTGTCGTCGGTCAGGGGAAATCCATAAACAAAATCATGATACAAGCGATTGACATCGGTTTTATCCAGATTTTTTACTGCTTTACAATAGGAATTTGCCATGATCTTTGGTCTTTATATGAATAATAAAAGACTAATAGCCATGACAGCCATACCGGCAATCAGACCGAAAATTGATATGTGGTGCTCGCCATACTCCTCTGCTGTGGGAAGAAGTTCGTCCAGCGAAATAAATACCATGATACCGGCGACTGATGCAAACAGAAATCCAAATACAACCGGTCCCATAAACTGACGCAAAATTAGAAATCCGATTAAAGCACCAACCGGTTCGGAAACGCCGGATAGAAAGGAATAGAGAAAGGCTTTTTTCTTATCTCCGGTTGCGTAATAAATAGGTACTGAGACTGCAATCCCTTCCGGAATATTATGAATAGCTATGGCAACAGCAATAGCAATTCCCAGGTTAGGATCCTTTAGCGCCGCGGTAAAGGTCGCCAGTCCTTCCGGAAAATTGTGGATAGCGATGGCCAGCGCTGAAAATAATCCCATGCGCATTAATTTTTTGCTGTTTTGTTCGCGTAATTTTTCAGGGTCTTCTTCCAGGGCTTGCGCATCACGAACTTCATGAGGATTTTCATAGCTGGGAACCAGTTTATCAATCAGCCCGATCAAAGCGATGCCGCTAAAAAAGGCAAGCACTGTGATCCAATGACCGGGCTTGTGACCCAGCCCTTCGATCATGGAATCACGGGCTTTGGCTAAAATTTCCACAAAGGATACATAGATCATCACTCCGGCAGAGAAGCCCAGACTGGCGGATAAAAATTTTGGATTGGTTCGTTTGGCAAAAAATGCCAGCGCACTGCCGATTCCGGTACAAAGACCGGCAAAGAGTGTCAGACCAAAAGCCAATAAAATATGATAATTTTCCATTTTTCCCCTTTTGCGCTGATTTTAATAAATGCTCAACTGGCAGCACAATATTATGGATAAATGATACCAGTTGCTATTGGTTTTTATAAAATAATCTTAGATCAAAAACATTTGCCTGTTTTCTTTTTTATGCAATCAGGTCCCGGGCATTTATAACAGATTTCATTGGTCAGATTTTTACCGTTGAAATATTCGGTGACATTTTCCAGGGTGGTGGTGGCAATATTATTAAGGGCCTCTTCTGTGAAAAAGCCCTGATGGGAGGTAATCAGAACATTGTTTAATGACAATAATATGGTAAGTGTATCATCATCAATGATTTGATTGGAAAAATCTTCGAAGAAATATTTACTTTCCTCCTCGTAAACATCAAGCGCGGCGGAACCTATTTTTTGATTTTTTAACCCCTCAATTAAGGCTTTTGTGTCAATCAAATGACCCCGGCCGGTATTGACGATCATAACATTGCTTTTCATTTTTTTGATACTGTCAGCATTGATGATATGATAGGTACTTTTATTCAACGGACAATTCAGGGAAATTATATCCGATTCCTGGTATAGCCGGTCCAGATCAATATATTCCATGGGCTTATTTCGAGCAAATTCTTCGTCCGGGAATGGATCATAGGCTAGGATTTTCATACCAAAGCCAGACATGATTTCAATGAATATTTTACCGATCTTACCAGTACCGATCACGCCCAGGGTTTTGCCGTGCATATCAAAACCTTTAAATCCATTAATCGTAAAATTATTATCTTTAACACGATAGTAGGCCTTATGAATTTTGCGGTTCAGGGATAGAATCAGGGCTACTGTATGCTCTGCTACGGCATAGGGAGAATAAGCCGGCACCCGGACCACATGCATTCTGCCGTAGGCGGCTTTCAGATCCACGTTATTGTAACCGGCTGAACGCAAGGCTACCAGATTGATATCATAACTGTTGAGTTTGTCGATCAGTTCACTGGTTAGTTGATCATTGACGAATATACAAACCGTATCGGCATCTTTAGCAAGAATTGCTGTTTCCGGCGTTAATTTATTATCAAAGAATTTGAGTTCGTATTCAAAATTTTCATTGACTTTATTGAATACCTCCCGGTCATAGGGTTTGGCATCAAAAAAGGCGATTGTTTTATTTTTCATTTATCATCCTTATTTATACTTGTTTGCATTTTTATAGTGTTTTTCTATTTTCAAAATATTGCCATCGAAATAGGGCTATTTTATTCAGACCATTGCGAAGGTCTTATTGGTTGTCTTCCAATGAGCAAACCACATCTTCCACATGGCCCTTGACCTTTACCTTATTCCAGGCCTTTTCTATGAGGCCCTCGGGATTAATTAGAAAAGTTGAGCGGACAACACCATAGACTTCGCGGCCAAACATTTTTTTCAATTGCCAGACATTATAGGATTTCAACACTTCTTTTTCCGGATCACTGAGCAGGGTTACTTTCAGGTTATGTTTATCGGCAAATTTCGTATGGCTTTTTTCTGAGTCCGGCGAAATACCGAGGACTTCGGCATTCAGTTCTTTTATTTTTTCGAGTTCTTCAGAAAACCCAATCGATTCTTTGGTGCAGCCGGGGGTATTGTCTTTGGGATAAAAATATAATACCACCCATTTGCCACGGAAATCTTTTAAGCAAACTTTATTTCCATCTTTATCATTTAAACAAAAATCGGGTGCTTTCTGTCCTTCTTTTATACTCATGTTTATACCTCATTTTTTCTACGTTTAAATCAAAATTTTAAATTGCACCAAGTACTTTCATATTGCTTTCATAGACCTTTGCGGGAACGGTCTCTTTCAATATGTCATCAATCATATCCATTGTAAATCCTTCAATCCAGTTGGCTTTGACCAGTTCTCCGAGGAGTACAACATTCTGCATTCGGGCATCGGGCAGGTCTTCTCTGAAAGCCCTGATTATTTCAGCGTTTTTTTTAGATGCAAGGTCAGTCAATTTGGTTACATCGGGATACTGGTCAGCCCCGAGACGGTTATCAATGGTTTGGAAATTGGCATCATAGTACAGCACTTTGCCGCCATTTTTTAGCATTTCCGACATCCCCCGCAGAGCTTCCAGTCTTTCGAGTGAAAGGATAATATCTGCCCTGCCGGGCATAATTAGCGGCGAATAGACATTTTCACCCACCCGTAATTGAGAGACTACAGAGCCACCCCTTTGGGCCAGCCCGTGTGTATCCACAGCCTTTACTGATTCACCTAATTTATAAAATACCCGAGACATGATTTCAGATAACAATCCGATTCCCTGACCGCCAACGCCAGTCATATATATATTTAGCTGTTTCATTATTTATCCTCCTGGTGTGAATGGTTGATCGCTTTTACCGGACAAGTCTGTATGCATGAGCCATCGCCAATACAAAGATCTTCGTTGATCGTAACCGAACCCTCTTTTTGTCGGGTGAAGGTTGGACAGCCAAATTTTTCGATACATTCGTAAGTCTGGTTGCAGGTATCCTGATGCAGGATCACATGTCGTTGTGAATAGTTTGGCTTCTTTCGCTGTTTACGGATGAATTTCAGCATACAGGGATGGGAGGCGATTACCACAGAAAATCCTTTGTATTCCAACGCATCTTTAATGTGTTGAGTTAATTCGCTTTGCTTGTAAGTGTCAACCCGGCGAAGAAATTTTACGCCGATAGTTTCCAATAGTTTTTGCAACGGCACTTTGTCGCCAATCTCTCCGGTGCCGGCATGAGGTTGGTGGCCGGTCATAGCAGTAGTGCCGTTTTCCATGACAACTAATGTAAAGTCATGATCATGCATTACCGCATTAATCACTCCCGGCAGACTAGCATGAAAAAAAGTCGAGTAGCCAATAAAAGTGAGCAATTTACGGTGTTTATTACGGATAGACAATCCGGCGCCGGTACCATTGGAATGCCCCATGGATAGTAATGATTGTCCCATGTAGTAAGGACGGAAAAATCCCAGTGAGTGACATCCGATATCACCCACTGTAATGGTATTCTCCGGTAGCGCTTTTTTAATGGCATGAAAGGCCGAGCGATGTCCGCAGCCGGGACACATTTGGGCCACGCGTTCGCCGACTTCATAGGGCTCAGGAAAATTCATCGGCTTAAATAATTCAGGCCAATGATCCGCTAATATTTTCCAGGTTCGGTGGGGGAGGAGTTCGCCCATCAGATCATCATCTTCCTTACGAGACAGGATTTTGCAATCAATTTTTTCATCAAAAGCAAATGCTTTGATTTCCTGCTCCAGAATTCTGTCCAATTCCTCAACTATCAGCACCTCTTCATGGTTTTTTAGAAATTCTTTAACTTTTTGTTGCGGCCACGGAAAAGTGAAGCCTATCTGAAAAATATCAATATCTCCATCGACTTCCAATAAGTTCTCCTGAATGGATAATACCGGCATTGATGATGTGATTATCCCCCGCTTTGTGGGTTTATTGGCAATTAACTTATTAAATGACGTTTCTTCTGAATATTTGCCAAGGGAAGTTAATTTTTCAAAGGCTTTTTTCTTAAGCGGAAAGACGCTGTTTGTAATCGGCAGATATGGGCCATTGGCAGGATCAAATTTTGACGTCCAGTCATGGTGCATTTTTGGTATATCACTGAATTTGATTTCTTCCTTGGCATGGCAGACATGTGTGGTCAGCCGTAAAAAAAACGGCATTTGATGCTTTTTAGATAGCTTGACAGCTTCCAAAAACATGTGATAAGCCTCGGTCGGAGTTGACGGCTCAAACATCGGAATATAGGATTTTCTCGCAAAGTGCCGGTTGTCTTGCTCATTTTGTGAAGAATGAGCGCCGGGATCATCTCCCAGAATTATTACCATTCCGCCGATGACATTCAATAAGCCCAGTTGGACTGCGGAGTCCGCAGCAACATTCAATCCTACCGATTTGAAAAAAACCGTTGATAAGTGTCCATTAATACTGGCGCCGAAAGCGGTTTCCAGAGCAACTTTTTCATTGGTTGAATATTGAAAATAGAGATCGCGCTCTTCTTCCGGAACAGTGAGTATTGCGTTTGCGATTTCGGGAACCGGTGAACCGGGATAAGTGGTGGCGACATTAACGCCGGCTTCAAACATAGCGCGGGCAATAGCGTAATTGCCCATCATCATGCCTGTCCAGCCTTCTTTTTTGATTAGTTGTTTGGCAAATTGATTCATCTCTCCTCCTTGTTACTATTAACTTTCGAAGATTCCTTTGCCGAATTTGCGAAATAAATAGCGTTCTATGCACCTCTCGTTTGTTCAATCTTCGGAAGGTTTTTTCTACTAATGTTCATTTATCAGGTTTTTATTGTGGCAGATATCACATTCAAACTGCAGGGTTACATGGGTAATCCCATGATCTCCCAATTTGTCCTCGATCTTATCTTGGATTTTTTGTGTCTCACTGATCAACATGTCGCTGACATCCACATGGGCTTCAAAATGAACATCTTTTTCACCAATACTCCAGACATGAATATGATGAATACCGGCAACATCAGTGATTTTTTCAAGATCTGTTTGAATTTTTTTCAGGTCTATTTTTGAAGGAGCGCCTTCCAGCAGGATATGGGAGGATTCCTTCAATATGAGAATACTTTCCTTCAATACATAGAGAGCGATCAAGATCGTCAGCAATGGATCGATCCAATAGATGCTATACACTGTGATGAGAATTCCACCAATAATTACAGTAACAGAAGAAAGGGAGTCCACTAATAAATGCAGGTAAGCCGACTTAATATTGATATTAGCCTTAGCGTCCCGGTGTAATAACAATGTTCCTGTAACATTGGCTATCAAACCGATGGAGGCGACAATTATCATCATGCGCCCCTCTATATGTTGTGGATCAATGAATCGCTTTATTGCTTCATAAAATAAAAAAATAGAAACCAAAAATAATACTGTCGCATTAATAACCGCTGCGAAAATTTCGGCACGCTTCAATCCAAAAGTGTGTTTGTTGGTTGTTTTCGCTTTTCGTAATTTTAAAGCAATATAGCTGATGATAATGGCAATGCCGTCAGTAAGGTTGTGCATGGCATCGGAAATCAGCGCCAAACTTCCAGAAAGAATTCCTCCAACAATCTCAGCAATTGTGATGATAAAATTCATTGCCATGGTCAGAAACATTCGAAGTGTTGTCGAACGCTTCATTTCCATATTATGGTCGTGATGTTGATGGGCCATTAAATCCTCTTACTGGGTTAGCGGTCAAAAATTTTTCTGCGAAAGTGACAATATGGGGCTTTGCCGGTTTTGTCATAATAGTCCTGATGAAATTCCTCACCTGTCCAGAATTTATGGACTTTTTCGATTTCCGTCGCCACCTTGTATTCTTTCTGTTGCAGCTGCTCTTTTATTTTTCGAGCGATATTTTTTTGTTCTTTATCGGTATAAAAGATAGCTGATCGGTATTGTTCTCCGATATCCGGTCCTTGTCGGTCCACTTGTGAGAAATCATGAATTTCAAAGAATAGTTTTACCAGCGCTTCATAACTGGTTTTTTCTGAGTTATAAATCACTTCTACAGTTTCGGCATGTCCGGTTTCCGCATAACAGACATCCTGGTAGGAGGGATTTTTGGTGTGCCCGCCCATATAGCCCACATCAGTCGATATAACACCGGGGGCTTCTTTAAAATAATGCTCTACTCCCCAGAAGCAGCCGGCTGCAAAATAAGCGGCTTTCCGGGTATCAGGTACAAAATTCATGGAAATGGAGTTGACACAATGGCGGGTATTTTTATCTGTCAATTTTTCTCCGGTGAAGACATGTCCCAGGTGGGCACCGCAATTGGCACAGAGGATTTCTGTCCGTCGCCCGTCAGCGTCCACTTGCCGCTTTATAGCGCCGGGAATTTCATCATCAAAACTCGGCCACCCGCAGTGGGAATCAAATTTATCATCGGATTTGTATAAGGGGGCGTCACACCGTTTGCAAGTATAGGTTCCTTTCTCTTTGTTATTCAGTAATTCTCCGGAATAAGGACGCTCCGTGCCTTTCTGAATAATTACTTTCTTTTCAGCAGGAGTTAACTTGTTATATTTCATTGGTTCCTCGCTAATTGTATCATTGACAGTCATTGTCATTAGTAACAGGATCATTATATTGATTATCATAATTATCTCCTTTTGACTGGATTATTAGATCTGTAATCTTTATAAGACATCTGAATATAAAAGTTCAAATTCCTTATAAAAAACAGAGATCAGACAGGCTTTCCCCGTGGAGACTTACAGTTGTTTTCAGTTGTAATGATTTAAATATCAGGGATAAATAATCAGAAAGCGACAAGTAAGGTTGTCGCTTCTGATAAATGACCGTTAATTGTCAGAATTTCAAAGAACAAAATGATTTATTCTTTAATTTCCATTTTTACCAATTTGGCGGTAACGCCGGGGAGCAGATTAAGTTTGCGTTGCATTTCTTCATGTTTGTCTTTGTCACCTACCACCTCAAGAATAATTGTGCCTACTTCAGAGCAGTTGTCCAGGCAATCTTCATGTAATCCCAGGCGGGTTTTGATATAACAGCCCCATTCCGTCAGAATTTTTTGTACTGTTACAGCTTCTTTTTTTCGTTTGTTAACGACTATTAATAAAAAATCTTTTGTCATGCTAATCTCCTTTTTCACCAAGAAAATAATCAGGTGAACAAGCTGTCCACCTGATTATAATAATTTATTCTTCACCAGCTGGTTCGGTAAATGATCTGGCGGACAATTCCTTGTCGATCATATACAGTCCATTACCTTTATCACCAACTAAGTTAATACGATCAAGCAATTCATTGGCAGTGTTTTCTTCCTCTACCTGTTCAGTCACAAACCATTGCAAAAAGATTTCAGTGGCATAATCGTTTTCTTTGCGCGCTAATGCAACTAACTCATGAATAGATTTCGTGACGAATTGCTCATGTTTAAGTGTTTTTTCAAACATATCTTTGACCGAAGCAAATTCACTGTCAGGCTGTTCGATGGCCTTGAGAATTACTTTGCCGCCTTGCTCATCTATATAATCATAGATCTTGCGGGCGTGAAACATTTCTTCTTTGGCCTGCACATCCATCCAGGTTGCAATTCCCGGTAGTCCTTCATGGGAGGCATGTGCTGACATGGCCTGATAAAGATATGCTGAGAAGAGCTCTTTATTGATCTGTTCGTTCAGAGCTTTTTCCATATTTTCTTTTATCATTTATACTTTCCTTTTGGTTAAAAGTTAACTTTTCCACAATCCGTGAATATTGCAATATTCACGGGCTGATACTTCATCGGCATCGATGTGAAATACTGCTTTTGGCTCATCATCGGGACTGAGGTGCTGCCTGTAGGTTTTACCATCGGCAATCAGTTCAATCCATTCGATGTGATGTTTTTCTGTCATCGGGTGGGTTTCATTTTCACCAATTTTTACAGTTACTTTACCATCTTCTTTTTGAATGAATGGCACATGTTTTTCCTGGGAAGATTCTTCTGTTTGTTCTTCCATAAGTTTCATCTCTTCTCCGCAGCAGACCAATGGTGCTCCTCCAACATGGACGATTTCCACGATATTGCCACATATTTCACATTTATATACTTCTCTTAACTTCATTGTTTTGCCTCATTTGGTTTTAGTTCAAAACTTCCTGTTTTAGTTCTGTTAACAGAACCACATGTTTCCTTTCTTCGTCTATAATAGTTTCAATTTTTGTCTTTTCACCTTCAGGGACTAATTCTTTCATTTCCCTGAAATATGCAATTGTATCCAGCTCTTTTTCGATAGCAAACTGAAAAGCATCTTCGACAGTATCGATTTTTTCAATAGTCTTGTCGAATTTATTAAAGTTAAAAACGAGATTATCGGCATAGGCTTTCAAATATTGAAAATATTCATCCTGAAAGCTTTCCGGTGGTTCGTAATCTTCAAAAGATGACAGCAGTTTTTTGAAGGTTGCTTTGTGCTTGACCTCCTCGCCCGCCAATCGTTTGAATAAGTCTATTACTTTTTCATTATCTAATTTATCTACCATACTCAGGTAGAATTTCTCACCGTTCTCTTCAATTTTTATAGCGAACTGATAGATTTCGCTGGGATTGAAAGTTGCCATAATCTCCTCCGTTTTATAACTCCTGATGCTTTGCTTGTATAGCGTCAGCTAATTCATCCAGAGCCTTAAAATTATCTTTTTCAGGATCACCTTTAACAATTACTGAGTCAAAAGTCTCAACTTTTAGTTTGTTGAGCATGGACCCCAATTGCTTTTCCATTACGCCCCCCCAGCCGAAAGAACCAATGATACCAACGTATTTGGTTTTTGGTCTGAGGGCATTGATCAGTGCCGCACCATAGAGTGCTTCCGGGTGCGCGCCACTTAATACTGTAGGTGCTGCAATTATTATGGTTGCTGCATCCACCAGGTCGATTGCCAATTCACCAAGGTCACCTTCTGTCAAACTATAAGGTTTGACAATAATGTTCCGTTCGGTTAATGCATCAATCAAATGGTCGACCATCTTTCGCGTACTACCGTGCATGGATACAAAAGGAAGGATTACCTCATTTTTGACGTCTTCAGAAATCCAATCCCGGTATGCGTCCATAATCAGTTTAGGATTATCATAAACCTGGCCGTGACTGGGCGCTATGTAATCAATGTCATATTTTTCTACCTTTTCCATGTTGTATCTGATTTTACGACGAAAGGGCATCATGATTTCAGCATAATACCGTTTGGCCGATTCCACCACTAAAGCCTCGTCCTGTACAAACAGATTGCTGGCTGCCACATGAGCACCAAAAAAATCGCAGGAAAACAGTATTTTGTCTTCTTTGAGATAGGTTGACATTGTTTCCGGCCAATGGACCCATGGGGTTAATAAGAATTTTAATGTTTTATCGCCCAGTGAAAGTTCTTCCTCATCATCTTTGACAATGAATACTTCGTCTTTCAGTGGCAGCAAATCCTGAAGCATGGTTTTGCACTTTGGATTGGTAACGACTTTTGCTTCAGGGTATTTTTCCAATACGTCAGGAAGTGAACCGGAATGGTCCTGTTCCGCGTGATTGGATATTACATAATCTATTTTTTTGACGCCGGCCTTTT
>CAYTLS010000004.1:0-14818 GCA_964438745.1 uncultured bacterium | reverse complement strand
CGCAATCTGATTGAAGGGATTACTGTCCTGGATGAGATCATCGGCGGACTTCTCTCAAACAATACTTTACTTTATGCACCGGAGATAAAATTTTATGACACCAATTATGAAGTAACTTCGGAAATGGAAACCACCTGTGAAAATTTTTTTGTTGCCGGTGATGCCAGCGGTCATAGCCGTGGTATTGTCTATGCTGCCGTTACCGGAATGGTTGCTGCAAAAGGGATTCTGAATAAATCCTGGTAATTATTAACTGAAAGGAAACATACTTGAAGAATAAAAAAAGATCCGTAAAAGTATTATTGCTGGCAATCCTGCTGATTCTGGCCCTGTTGGTTGTTACGCCGCTGGGCAGAAAAATGTGTGTTGCCGGGAACAACCTGTATATGAAAATGAATGTCTTGTCGGACATTATCAGCCTGGTTAATGAAAATTATGCTGAAGTGCCTGATTGGGACAGAATATTTGACGGGGTATACAAAAGTTTGATGGATGAGTTGGATCCCCACTCAATATTTATCGATAAAAAAGAACTTACGAACATTGAAGAAAGTTTTGATGGTAAATTTGAAGGTATTGGGATTGAGTTTGACATTCTTGACGGCTACATCACAGTGATCTCTCCGATTGCTGATTCGCCTGCTGACAAGGCCGGACTGCAATCCGGTGACAAAATTATCAAAATCGATGGTGAATCAGCCTATAAAATTGAACGTAAGGATGTTCCTAAAAAATTGCGTGGCCCAAAAGGCTCCAAAGTAGATGTGACCATCAGGCGTGACGGCGCAGAAAATTTTGAAGTAACGCTGATCAGAGATGAAATTCCGCTTTATAGTGTCTCTGCTTCCTTTATGCTCAGGGATAGGATTGGTTATATATTTGTAAATCGCTTCTCATCAACAACCTATGAAGAAGTTAATGATGCGTTCCAAAAACTCAAAGCACAGGGGATGGAAAAATTGCTGCTGGATCTGCGGGGAAATAGTGGTGGTATTTTAGGTCAGGCGGTAAACATTGCAGATATGTTCATCGATGGTAAAGAAGTGATAGTATCCACCAAAGGCCGTATTCCAAGCGCCAACTCGATCTATTATTCAGGACGTATTGAAGGTGAAGAACAACATCCTATGATCATTATGATCAATCGCGGCAGTGCCAGCGCCAGTGAAATTGTGGCCGGGGCTATTCAGGATCTGGATCGTGGTATTATTGTGGGAGAAACCAGTTTCGGAAAGGGTCTTGTCCAGCGTCAGTATCGTCTGCGAGACGGATCAGCTATCCGTGTCACTATTGCAAAATACTACACCCCTTCAGGCCGATTGATTCAGCGTCCCTATGAAAATGGTGACCTGATGTCCTATTATGAGGAATTCGCTGTTGAAAACCGTGATTCGTTGTTAGCTTCCCAGGATTCGGCCAAGGTCCGACCGGAATTCAAAACGAAAAAGGGCCGAACCGTACTGGGTGGCGGTGGTATTGCACCAGACTATCATATTGATGATGAATTTGATATAACAGAGTCAGGACGAGTTATTCTGACAGCAGCTAAGCGTCCCTTGTTTGTCTTTTCATCAGAATACATTTCCGATCATGAAAATCTAGGTGAGGATAAAGATGATTTTATCCAAAACTTTGAATTAAGCGAAAAAGATTTTGATGGATTTATAGAACTGGTTGAAGACCAGGGAATTGAATTCAAATCCGAAGAAGTGGAAAAAGATAAAGAATATTTAAAACTTCGTATCAAGGCGGAAATGGCGAAAGAACTCTGGGGATACGACGAGTCTTACAAGGTTTTACGTCTCGGAGATGATTATATTAAGCAGGTTATCGGCTATTTTGACGAAGCAGAAAAGATTTTAGTTGAATAGAAGATGTGGAAACATTAATTTATAGTTGATTTTTTGAAAGCATTGGCTTAAAATTATCAGAATTTATATAAGTCGTTTTTAAGATTAGAAATTAAAATGGAGGATGTTAACTAATGGTTGAATTATTTAATGACGGTGGAATAATGATGTGGCCTATTTTGGGGCTTTTCATTTTCGGTTTAGTCGTAACATTGGAAAGAATTTATACGTTGACAAAGTCAACAATTGTAACAAAAAGTTTTATTCCAAAAATGCACAAAACTCTCAAAGAAGATGGTGTTGAGGCCGCATTGGAGTTATGTGAAAACACACCGGGTCCGATTGCCGAGATTTTTCATGCGGGATTATCCAGATATAGATATGGTGTCAGCGCAGTAGAAAAAGCGATCTCAAATGCCGGAACGGTTGAAATGGCATTTCTGGAAAGAGGTATGATCTGGCTCTCTACAGTAATTGTACTGGCGCCGATGCTTGGTTTTGCCGGAACAGTTGCCGGTATGGTTGTCGCCTTTCAGGACATTGAAGCGGCTAATAATATTTCTCCTGCTGTTGTAGCGGGTGGTATTTCTCAGGCGCTTTTGACAACACTTTTTGGACTGATTGTCGCGATGATCATTCAGTTCTTTTACAATATTTTTCAGTCTCGTGTTGACAACATTGTTGTAAATATGGAAGAAAGTTCTATCAATCTGATTGACACAATTTCTTTTGAACAAGGAAAAGAATAATTTAAACTTTAAAGAGAGCAAACATGGCTGTATTAAAGAAAAATAAAGATCGTGATGCTTCTATACCTGATGGTTCATTGGCGGATATCGCCTTCCTGATCCTGATTTTTTTCATGGTTGCAACAACCATTGACATGGATAAAGGAATTGGTATCATTTTGCCGCCGGAAGGTGAAGAGGTAGAACTCAATAAAGACAGGATCACAAAAGTTTTGATTGATCCCAAAGGTAAAGTTTTCCTTGATGGCGAAATTGTTGAAATGGACGATGTGCAGAAAGAAATTGAAAAATTATTATTAGAGAATTCAAAAATGATTTTTTCTGTCAAAGCACATGAAAGCGCCAAGTATAAGGATTACATTGCGGTTTTGGACCAATTGAAAATGGCAAATGCTGATAAGAACATCTCAATTGCACAGTGATATTGTTTGCAAGGAAGAAACGCTATGAAACAATGGAAAAGAAAAAGTAAACAAAAAGCTGAAATTCCTACAACAGCGATGCCTGATATTGTATTTATGTTGATCTTCTTCTTTATGGTATCTTCTGTATTAAGAACAGCCGAGGGGCTTCCTGTTAATTTGCCCCAGGCTAAAAAGATACAAAAACTCAAATCAAGAGTAAATGTAACTTACATTTGGGTGAATAAGGCTGGAATGATTAGTATTGATGGACAACTGGTAAAACCGGAAAACATCAGAAATATAGCCTTTGTAAAGCAAAAAGAAGCACAGGGTGATTTGACAATTTCACTACGTGCTGATGTAGATACGAAATATGAGGTGATTGATCGGATTCATAAGGAATTAAGAAAAGCCCAGGCTTTTAAGATCAATTATTCAACAAGAACCGCATCTTAGGGAAAATATCATGATACTTAGAAAAAAACCAGAAGTAAGTTTAAAATTAAAGTATCCACTCATCATCAGGAATGCACTGGTTATTACACTGGTTGTATTTATTGTTGGATTGTATCTGTTCCCTAAATTTGAAAGAGACGTGTCTGCCAGGCAGGAATCACAGGTTTTCATTGAACAGGAAGCCGCACCGGTTACCCAGCAGCAGATTCAACAGGTACAGGCACCATCAAAGCCGACTATTCCCGTTGAATCGGAAGACGAAAATTTAGATGAAGATGTTGATTTTGAATTGCAATCCTTTGATGATTTTGAATTGGATTTTTCTGATGCACCACCGCCACCACCAGATGAAGAGGAATCGGGCCCCCGTGTAAGATTTATCCCTTACGATGAGGCTCCGGAACCGATTGGTGGATTTGCCGCAATTCAAAGAAACGTGGTTTATCCGGAAATTGCACAGGAAGCCGGCATCGAAGGAACTGTTGTGATACAGGCATTCATCGATGAAAATGGTGATGTCGGTCGCTGTGAAGTTTTAAAGGGAATTCCAAATACAGGTTTGAATGAGGCCGCGATTAAAGCTATTAAGGAAACCCGGTTCAAACCGGCACTCCAGCGTGATCGAAAAGTTGGCGTCTGGATTTCAATCCCGGTTGTATTTAAATTAAAGGGATAATTTAATTTTAAATTAAATATATCATTAAAAGGGCTGCTTGTTTGAGCAGCCCTTTTGTTATTTAAAGCATATTGTGTTTCTCAAGAGTACCACGCCTTAGCTATTATATATTGCAAAAAGATGGCGTAAAATCTGTGGGATGAATGTTGAAATTCGATAGTCTCCTTCGGGGTTAGTGAAGACGAGTGATTTCAGGAGATATTAGCGGGAGGACTTTTTAACTGCATTTTTCATGAAAACATGAACAATGGCTGTTTCGCGCCGATACGTTTCCTCCGTCAGGAGCTGGATGTTCCATTGGAAACTATCGGGTTATGAATTTTCCAAACTATTGTTCTATGATTCATATTTTAAACTGTTAATTTTATCGGCTTTATTTTAAAAGTTTGGAAATTCATGAATAATTCGGGTTAATTATCTTTGGCTCCGCGGTAGATCCAAATATCGATCAAGCGAATATCTTCGTTACTCAAGGGCTCGGCATTAAAAGGCATTCGTGAACCAAACATTGGTGTCGGACTGGCAATTTTATCCATCAGAATGCTACGTTCCGGATGTTTGGGAATGACTACAGGGCCGGAATCACTGGTGTCATACATCAATGTTTCATAGGAACTTAAATTTAGATTGGCACTGGAATTTGTTTCGCTACTGTGGCATGCGAAACAATTTTCCCGAAAAATAGGGTCTACATCAAACCCATAGCTGATGGTATTGCTCGCGGTGCCATCGCAACTTATAAATAGAGTTAAAAAAGTAACTGTAAATAAACAGAAATATTTCATATACTTATTCCATGATTCTGTAAAAACTAAAGGAGGTGATCTCTCCGGCATCTCCCAGTGAACTATAGCTCATATCCAGATGAAAACCATTAAGGTTAAGCCCGATACCGCGACTGATGCCAGCTGTCAAACTGGCTCGATCGGTACGGTTTTGCAGATCAAATTTTCGGCTGGAAGTCCCCACCATAATATCTAAATATTGATTTGTATTGAACTTTATTCCGGTATTAAAAATCAGATCATAATTGGAGAATTTTAACAAATCCAGACTGATAACGGCCGGTAAGTATTTTAGTTTTTTAGAAAGCCCGAGGATCAGGAGATTTGGCAATTCTTCGGTTTTATCAGTATAAGAATCTAATTGGCTATCCAGATTTTTAAGACTTAAACCGACAGACAACTGTTCTTTCGGATAATAAAATTGTATGCCAACAGCAGCGGACAACGTTGTTGCCGAGGAATTATTAATTTTTGAATTCAGGTATGAGCCAGAAAAACCAAAGGCCAAATAATCACCCATAGATTTCGCCACAATTAGGGAAAATTCCTTGTCATTGGCATTAAAATTTCCCAGGGTATTTCCTTCGATGTCTTTTTCTGTAAAATTACCAAAATTCATATAACTGACAGCAAGGGAATATTTAAAAAATCGGTTTTCCAGACCCACATTTAAAGAGGTGGTATTGATGTCCAAAACAAAGTCGGTGTAATTCAAATGGTAAAACTTGGGGGATTTGGCCATTAAAGCCGGATTTTGAAAAATACCATCGAAATTATTATGAAGGGTAGAGATGGCGGAACCGACGCCCCAACCGGAAGCGCTTTTGGCATGATTATTTAATTGAAACAGAGCTTGTGCGTTTAGAGCCGTTGTTGTGATCAAAAGGAGCAGTAAAAATCTGGTTAATATCTTCTTCGAGTTTTTCATATTTCCATCTGTTTATAATCGTCTTATTTAAAATTTGTTTCATAATAATTGAAAATATAAAAATAAATGGTAGAAATAGCCAGATAATATATTGCAGATCAATCAGGTATAATTTTCCATAATGATTCTTTAAATAGCTTTGCCAATAATGATTTAACTGGTCTTCAGAAAGATTTAAGGTTTTGATGAGCGCGGTGTTAAACTGTTTTTCTTTTTCCATGGTTTTTAATAATTTCGCGATAACATTTTTGCCGTAGGTAGCGATTAGAAATTCAATAACGGAAGCTGATTCCACATATTCCTGAGTTGCAGAAATATATTTTCTATGAACAATAAATCGTAAAGCATTAAGGTCATGAATATTGTCTCTCAGTAAATATTTTGATAACAGAATTTTCTTACGTAATCCAAAACTTTCTGAAAAATATTCAGCCAGCCCTTCATTGAACCAATCCGGAAACAAATTTAAACTAACGCTATGATTTTGTAGTGCGTGAATGAGCTCATGGGCAATTAGTTTTTCATATTCCGGGGCGGTCATGGCGGTTAAATCAGGCGTTTTCAAATAAATTTTATTTGTATTGGAGATCAGCGCGCCGGGAATACGCTTTGGTAATCCGGTCACAGCACTGAAATCACGATGTTTATTAAAGAGTAAAATATCGATATCTACGTCAGTTGTATCAAAATAATGTTGTAAATAATTCATTTTCCCAACGACAATCTTTTGGGTCAGGCGTTCATATTTGGAAGAATCGGTATAGGGCTTAATTGTAATGGTACCGGATATTAATACGGAAAAGGAAAGCATGAGTGCCAGCAAAATTCTCATAATAGTCCTGCCGGGTCAACATCTATAGATATATTCACACTGCCTTTTGCTTTTTGTAGATTCTTATTTGTGATAAAGGTATTCAACAGATGATTCAGTTGACGACCTGCCGCATCCTGTTCCTTGCGGGATTTCAATAAAATAAAATATCGATATTGATTTTTAATGCGGGAAATAGGATTGGAAACAGGTCCTAATATTTCAATTTTATTGGTGCTGTTTTGCTGCAAAAGCGAACTGGATTTCATGGCGATATCGCGGACTTTATCATGGATCCTGCCATTAAAATTAATCGTCGCAATACGACTAAAAGGCGGATAATTCATCAGATTGCGTTCGGAATATTCATTGTTAATAAATTTTTTTATATCCTGCTGAATCGCACAATTAACTGTAAAATCTTCCGCATTATAGGTTTGGATCACTACTTCACCGGCAATCTTGCCACGGCCGGCACGACCGGATACCTGGTAAAGCAATTGAAACACTTTCTCCCTGGCGCGAAAATCCGGAAGAAACAGGCCTACATCAGCATTCAGCACTCCGACCAATGAAACATTGGGAAAATCCAACCCTTTGGCAATCATTTGTGTGCCAACGATCATTTGAGTTTTACCGGTTTCAAAATCCCTCAATACCTGGTGCATATAGCCCTTTTTCGCGGTGGAATCCATATCCAGGCGGGCGATATTGGCTTTGGGAAATTCCCGGTTCAGAATCGTTTCAATTTTTTGAGTACCGAAGCCGGGATAAAGGAATTTCCTGTTGCCGCATTCAGGACACACCCGCGGTATTTTTGTGGAATAATCACAGTAATGACAAACGACCCGCTTGATATTTTTATGATAAGTAAGGGTGATATCACAATGCTCACATTTTGGTGTCCAGCCACAATTAGCACAAAGTAAAAAATTGGAATAACCGCGCCGATTATGCAACAGTAAAACTTGTTGGTTTTTAGCCAGTTTTTCATGAATTTTTTGGACCAGCAGTTTTGAAAAGGGCATCAGGGTACTGGTGGAACCGGTGAATTCTTTTTTTATGTCCACCAGGTGTATAATATTCATTGCGACTTTTGTGAAGCGCTTGGTTATTTTAATCTTTTCCAGTTTACCGGTAAGAGCATTATAGTGGGATTCCAAACTTGGCGTGGCCGATCCCAGTAAAACAGTCGCATTGCTGAGGTATCCGCGCAACAATGCCGCGTCGCGGGCATGGTAGCGGGGGGCGGGATTCTGTTGTTTGTAGGACTGCTCATGCTCCTCATCAACAATGATCAGACCGATATTTTGCATTGGCATGAATAAAGCGCTGCGGGCGCCAATAACGATTTGAATTTCCCCTTCTGCAATCTTGTGCCAGATATTACTGCGTTCAGTAGCGGTCAGGCCACTATGCCAGATTGCGATATTTTTCTGGAAAGCGCCGTAAAAGCGGCTGGCCAGATGAGTTGTAAGCGCAATTTCCGGCACCAGGATGATGGAGCTTTTATTCTGTTGCAGGGCTTTTTCAATCAGTTTGATATAGACTTCAGTTTTACCGCTACCCGTAACGCCGTGGAGTAAGAATCCCTGATAAACATTTTGATCGATTGTTCGGGAGACTTTTTCATAGGCTGCCTGTTGTTGATCATTCAAAGCAATTGTTTTTCTTTTTAGCTGATGCTGATCAATCATTTTGTCCGTGGTGACATCTTTTGTGTCCATGTGTAGAATTTTTTTGTCCAGTAATCTTTTGATGGCTTGAGTTGAAAAAAGATTTATCTGATGCTCATTTATGACGTGATGTTGCTCTAAAAAATCTATGATTTCGATTTGTCGTTTGGCATTGGAGCGAACCGAACCGGATTTAAAATTTTTGTGAAAACGAATTGTCCGCGCTGTCTTCTGCTTTTGGGCATTACCTTCAAACAGCGGCAGTTCTTCAATAATTTTTTCCTTTTTTAATTTGTTTAGGCCCTCATTAAGATATTTCCTGTCAAATTTACGGTTTAGACCGGTATACTTTATTCCTGGTTTTTGGGTTATTTCTTTAACTATATCTTTGTATTGAAGGGTGTCGATGGTGGTTGATATAAAGTGGAAAGTGCGAAATTTTTGATGTTTGATCTCAGCCGGCAGAGCGGAATCCAGTACCATGCCCACAGGTGTTAAATAGTAAGCAGAAATTTTTTTTAAAAATTGAAATAATTCTTGGGGGTAAATGGGAGACCGGTCGATGATATCCAAAATATTTTTGCAGGCGTACTCTGGCTTGTTATGATGAACCTGTTCAATAAATCCAATGATCTGGCGATTGCGAAGACTGACCAAAACACGTTGCCCAGGGAAAAAGGAGTCCCCGGTGTTTTCCGCTTTATAGGTAAAGGATTGCCATACTTTTGCGGGAAATACAACTTCCAAATAGATACTTTTATGTCCCATAGCAGAAATTTATAATTATTTTCCCATACAGAAAAGGGATTAAGCAAATTACTTTCAAAGGAAGAATCTATTGGTTATTAATCCCTGTTTTAATAAACTTTGCCATCAAATTTAACGATCCAATAGAGGAGTTTAAAATGACAAGAAAACATGGTTGGCAGGAAATTGTATTTGAGTATTTTTTGATCACTATTGGATCAATTGTAATGTCTCTGAGTCTGGTTGTTTTCCTGGGGCCGGCGAAAATAGCGCCGGGAGGCGTCAGTGGTTTGGCGATCGTCATTTATAATATTTTGAATGTTCCCATGGGGATATTGATGCTTGTATTTAATATCCCCCTGTTTATTATGGGACTGAAACTTCTGGGTAGGAAGTTTGGTCCGAGAACATTCTACTCTTTTACTGTTTTCTCAATTGCAACAGATGTTTTTGATAAAATTTTTCATTTAGAAGCAGCAACCGATGATCCACTGCTGGCTGCGATTTTTGGGGGCGTTGTTATGGGCGCGGGACTGGGAATTGTTTTTCGTAATAAAGGTACAACCGGCGGCAGCGATATTGTCGGCCAGGTTATCAATAAGTATTCAAACATGTCAATTGGTTCGGGGATCATGATCATAGATTTTTTCATTATCATGATTGCCGGTATGGTCTTTCGGAATATTAATCTGGCGCTGTATGGTTTTATCAGTTTGTTTTTTTGTGGTAGAGTGATTGATATAATGATTGACGGCTTTGATTATGCCAGAGCCTTTTATATTATCAGTGAAAAACATGGTGAAATTATTGATGTGATCAATAAAAAAATGGATCGGGGCGGTACCTTGCTGCATGGTCAGGGTATCTACACCGGTGAAAACCGTGAGGTGCTTTTTGCCGTTGTAACTCGCAAAGAGGTTTCAAAATTAAGAGAGTTGGTCAGGGATATTGATCCCCAGGCCTTTGTGATCATATCCAATATTCATGAGGTCCTGGGGAACGGCTTCAGACCAAGGATTTAGTAAATACGAATAGTCAGCACTGGACATTCGGCATGACGCAGGATTTTTTCGGCGACAGAACCAAAAATCAGGTGTTTAAGGGCCCCCTTCCCGTGAGTTGACAAGGTGATCAGATCGATGTCTTGCTCATTGGCATATTTAATAATTTCATGAGCTGCATCGCCCTTCAATATGGTGTTTTTTACTGCAAATTGTCCGTCAATTTTCTCTTTGATTACTTTTTCAAGTTGTTCCTTTGAATTCTCTTCAAGTTCCTTTTCGTAAGATTGAACATTGAACCCTACGGGATGAGGTGAAGCGGGAAGAACGGGGAATGGTGCAATAACATTGACCAGATGCAATTCTGCATTGAATTTATCAGCTAACTCTTTAGCACTGTCTAGAGCTTTTAAAGAGTGGCCACTAAAATCAAGTGGGCATAGAATTTTTTTCAGAGGTAACATAATAATCTCCTTTCTTTTATTTTGGTGTCAATATAATAATATGATATGGATAATAAGTCTGAAAATCAACCGGGAAGCGTAATCTTATCTATTGATTTACAGTGAAATATTGCCAGACAGATTCTGAGCCTTCCAAATCAGTGCCGTCGGGATTTGTGAAAGCGATGCAATCAATTCGCCAGCGGTATTGCTGACCTGGTTTAAGGGTTGAGTGCTTTGCTGATTGGTCAAAATTATATCTTTTTTCGACAATTTCTTCGGCATATCCTGGACTATTGAAACGGGTAATCCAAACGACATT
This sequence comes from uncultured bacterium, assembly GCA_964438745.1. Classification (GTDB taxonomy): domain Bacteria; phylum Fidelibacterota; class UBA2242; order UBA2242; family JAFGTP01; genus JAFGTP01. The sequence goes on along the minus strand of CAYTLS010000004.1, from coordinate 3,970 downwards.
TCCTGCCGGAAATTCTTCAAGCCGAATAACAATTTCATTGGTCCTTGCGGTGTTTCGCCATTTAAATACCGGGGATGTGGATACTGCTTCCTTATCTGTAGGAGTAATTAAGGTCGCTTTTTCTATGAGTTTGTATTCAATTGTATCTGAAGGTTGACTCAGGTTATCATCATAATCAAAGGCGCGAATATAATATCGGTATAGTTTTTTTATCTGTACATCCTCATCATAAAATAGCGTATCAAACTCAGGATTATGGTAAATATTAATGAGGCCAATTAACTCAAAATATTCTTCTTCATTATGGTCTAAATCATCGGTAATATCAGCCCTGTAAATTTGATATCCTTCCATATCCTCATCCATGACAGGATGCCAGTTTAGGAATATGCTGTTTTCCTCGGGTATAGCATCTATACCGGTTTCAACGGAATCCTGGGGTTGCGATTTGTTTACCCATACAGGTACTGCCGGCGGCTCTTTCTCAATAGGCAATTCACAACCAATGAAAAAGAGGAACAAGCCCGCTATGATCAGCAATTTTTTTAAAACCATAATAGCAGTCCTATTCTATGACAATTTCCCATGGTGTGGGAATTGAAAGCATAATTGATATTATTGCGCATATTGAAAAGTTTGAAAAAAATGCCACACCCACCGCTAAAACCATTATAATTATGACCGGCACGAAGCGCAACAACCTGTTTTAAGGAGTACTCAATTCCGATATTGACCTCCTTTTTATAGCGACTATTTTTAGATAAGGAGAGGGCTACGTGAGAATCAAAAATTGCCAAGGGCTGATCAAAGGCCGCCGACACTTCCAGCATCGGTTCGATTTTATCCATATGCTGTGTTTCCCAATAAATATTGGTTCCGGTAATATCCCTGATCATTAATCCAAAGGATAAATCACCAAGATTATTGCCGGATAACACACCGAAATCAAAATGGCAGCGGGCGCCAAAATCCGCACCTAATCCATAGGCTTGTGAATGATACAATTTTTTGTGCAAGACCTTAATATTCGCGCCGATAGGAATTTTAATTCTGAGCGTTTTATACAGCCAGTCCAGGAATATATTGGCCTGGAACATACGTGCAAAACTAATGTACATGCTATTTTCCACATTGGAAAACAAGCCATATCCTGTACCTCTGTTCCGCAGGATTTCAGCTTTGCGTTCCTCAGGGCTATAGTCACCGGACAGGAATAGGTCAGGGCGCCGGGGAATATCAATGACACTGTATCGAATCCAGTTAATTGCCAGCGTATAGTCTGATCCGGTTGATTTGGAATACCCAAGATAATTAAACCGCGCGAATCCGTATTGATCCATATACATCAGGTTGAGGCTATTGCCATTACTGTAAGCGATACCGGCGGGATTGGATAAAAAACTGTTGCTGGTCTTATTGAGTGCGCCACAACTGTTGCCCATGGCTAATTCCTGGGTGCTGACCCCGAGATGCATGTAGCCGTTTGCGTAATTACCACCAAACGCAGCTACTGAATAAACAAGCACAAATAATATGGTGACAAAATATTTCATTTCAATTTCGCGATGACTCCTTTTTTACTAATGGTTTTATCTCTGGTTTTGGCAATCATCTTATAGTAATAGACCCCATTGGCGATATTGTCCCCAAAATCGTCTTTGCCATCCCAGCCGACTTCATGATATCCCGATGATGTCATTGGCTTGTCAGCAAAGATGTTGGTGTCATCAATTGTCCTGATTTTACGACCTGATGTGGCGTATATATTGATTTTAAATTCTTCGACATTTTTGGTTGTTTCAAAAACAAACCAGGTGCGGGTTTGAAAGGGATTGGGATAATTCCCATAATCCATCACCTGAAGGTCTTTGAATATTTTGAATTGGTATTCTTCCTCGGAAGTATTCCCGACAGCATCCTGAATTGAAAGTTGGAGCGTGTGGGTACCGGATTCCAGGGAAGACCGATAGGAGCAATCAACATCGGTAAAATTGCTCAAAGTATCTTTTCGAATGAGCTCATTGAACCCAATTTCCGTATCATCAATTTGTATATTCATCCTATTGGCGGAAAAATTGACGCCATTTTCATCGTGAAAAATAAAGGAGATCATGGGAAACGCATCAACATAATTCTGTGATAGAATATCCAGGCCGTCAAAGTTGACCTCAATCATTGGCGGTTGTTGATCATTCACACGGGCAAGGCTATATTGGCTATGTGTTGAAAATTGTTCGGTAACAAGGTCACCTGAAACAGGTACCACCCATCCATTCAGCCGCTTTTCATATTTTATTATCTTTGTATCTGTTTCCTCCCTCGATGATTTAAAGCCGACCCTAAGCGGAGTAATAAACGACAACGGTTTGGATAGACTAACGGAATACATCTTTTCAGTGATCGGTTTGATACCTGGCTGTTGCATTTCAGAAAGGACCATGTCAGTGACAGAGATGACAGCAGAGTCCTGAATACTGTTGGGCGCCAGGTAAATGAAAAAGGTGGAATCACACCAAAGGGTGTCGTTGCTTTGACCGAATTGCGAACTACCAAACATCTCACTCAATTGGAAATGATTGATCAAACAATCAAAATATTTGATGTTATTATAAGAATTAGATTCTTTGTTAGAGCCCGTCACTTTTACACTTCCATTGATCCTGTGCATTGTTGGTTGAATAGGCAGAAATACTGTCTGACGTTCATTGGGTGTTAGGGTTCGATGAATAACGGTATAATTTACAGAATCCTCTAATTCCGTTTGCATTGTAAAAGTGGCCGCAACCGGCTTATCTCCATGAAGAAATAACTCCGCTTCGATTGCCGGAAAGTCAAGTCCTCCCTGCCTAAGCGAAAGCAATTCAATGTCCATTGGTTTATTAATGTGAAGAATTTCCGGTGTATTGGTAAATTTTTCATTGTTCTCATACCAGGCCAGGCGATAGGCTGTATAGCGAGAGTTTAATTTGGGTATGAATGGACCGGTTGTTTGATACTTCCCTTTATTTATTTGTTTAAATTTTATTCGATGAATGGATTTTGCGTTTTTTGAAAATGCGTAGATTGTATCAACCCCCTGATTTTGAAGTATGCCAATTGCAGCGGCAGTATCCAACTCAAAGAAAAGCGAATCAATTTCTGTTAAAAATTCGACTTCAGCATAGACACTATCTTGCAAAGAAATGGGTTCCGGTGTGATAACCAGGTTTTTGTAAGTATTTTGAGAAACGGAAAAAGGAATATAGCCGGCAAAGTCCTGTGAATTTTCACTATTTGCCCCCACATAATTGATATATCCTGATGAAACCGATGAATCGGGCAGTAAAATACTGGTGGAAAAATCTGCATTTGAAAAATAATAAGGAATGACCGGGGTTATCGGATATTTCTGATGATCGTAGATTTGTAATTCCATATTTCCCTGATCTACAGGTAATTTACCTGACACTGATAGCGTTTCACCGGGAGTTAGTTGAGGTGTTTCAATTTTCAGATAATCGTCAATATTTTTTGGAAGGGAAAGTTTGACCGTCGGGTCTCCAAGCAGATTGTATTGGTAAACCATTGAGTTTTTCAGGTAATTGTAATGGCCGTGGCGGGTCAGATAATTTATTTTTCCAATATTTATTATGTCTCCAACTGTTAGGTTATCATCCTGTACATACTCAAGAACTTCTCGGGCCAGCAAAAAATCATTAATGATCCAACCAACGCCGGAACTACCAAGCAACCCAATGGCGCCGCCAGATTCGAGTTCTGTGATTTTTTCACCCAGACTTGATTGAGCTGCAAAATCTGCCGTAAAACAGGTAAAACTGGTAATGAAGGTCAGATAGTCCTCATTATTTAAATAATTGAGGTCCTGAAGTCGCAATAATGACCGGTCTGACCAAATAGCGCCACCACCGTGACCGACAAAATTGACCAGGTTGAGTCCACGGTTTATTCGATTGACCAGCGTATCCGTGCC
>CAYTLS010000003.1:0-14825 GCA_964438745.1 uncultured bacterium | reverse complement strand
CGTCCTCTGTTTGTCAGGAACATGATATAATCATGAGTACTGGCGATAAACAGATCAGTGATATAGTCATCATTTTTTGTAGCCGCGCTGCGACTTCCCCGTCCGCCGCGTCGTTGTGTTTTATAAGCCACAACCGGTGTCCGTTTAATGTAACCATTGTCGGATATGGTGATTACCATATCTTCTTCGGCGATCATATCTTCAACTGAAAAGTCTACTGAATCGGCCATTATATCCGTTTTTCTATCATCACCATAGGTTTTGATAACTTCCTGCATTTCATCTTTGATGATCTTAAATTGTTCACTTTCATTTTCCAGAATAAATTTCAGTCGTTCAATTGTTTTCATGATCTCTTCATATTCTTCGATCACTTTTTCAACTTCCAGGGAAGTGAGTTTTTGTAAACGCATATCCAAAATTGCTTTTGACTGAACTTCAGACAGGTCAAACGTTGATATCAAGGATTCTTTTGCTTCGTCAGGCGAACTTGAGCCACGGATTATTTTGATGACCTTATCAATATTTTCCAGTGCAATTTTCAATCCTTCCAGAATATGGGCTTTTGCTTCCGCTTTTTTGAGATCATACTGGGTCCGTTTAATAATGACTTCGTGGCGGAAAGAAATAAAATTGGTCAATACCTGTTTCAGATTCAATCGTTTCGGTACCCCTTTGACCAGAGCTAAAATATTTATACCAAAACTTTCTTCCAACTGAGTATGTTTGAATAATTGGTTTAAGATCACTTCCGGGTAAACATTTTTCTTTAATTCCACAACGACTTTGATGCCATTTCGTCCTGATTCATCACGCAAGTCAGTAATGCCTTCGACTATTTTTTCTTTGACCAGTTCTGCAATGCGCTTTAGCAGTTTGGATTTATTGACCTGATAAGGCAATTCTGTAATGAAAATTTTGGCCTTCCCGTTATTCATCTCCTGAATATCGGCTTTGCCACGAATTTTGATCACACCTTTGCCGGTTTCATAGGCCTGCTTGATCATGCTTTTTCCCATAATCACACCATTCGTCGGAAAATCAGGCCCCTTTACATATTTCATCAAATCTGCAACTTCGCACTCCGGATTATCGATCTGATAAATACAGGCGTTCAAGACTTCAGTCAGATTATGGGGTGGAATATTGGTTGCCATTCCTACCGCGATTCCACTGGAACCATTGGTTAATAAAAAAGGAACTGTTGTCGGTAGAACAGTGGGTTCTTGCAGCGTATCATCAAAATTCGATGCAAAATCCACAGTTTCTTTCCCCAGGTCTGATAATAATTCCTGTGAAATTTTGGCCATGCGCGCTTCCGTATATCGCATAGCCGCCGCGCTATCACCGTCAATCGATCCAAAGTTTCCTTGTCCATCCACTAAGGGATACCGCAATGAAAATTCCTGCGCCATTCGCACCAGTGAATCATACACAGCCGAATCACCATGAGGGTGGTATTTACCTAAAACTTCTCCCACAATTCTAGCACATTTTTTCGGACCGGTTCTGTGTGTCAGATTAAGTTCTGACATACCGTACATGATTCTTCTATGCACCGGCTTTAATCCATCCCGCACGTCAGGAAGGGCACGGGAAACGATTACTGACATGGAGTAATCGAGATAAGCCGATTTCATTTGGTCTTCAATTTCGACCTTTTCAATTCTTTGATCTTTGTATTCTAAATTTTTAGCCATATCTATATATCCAGATTTTTAACATATTTTGCATTTTTTTGAATAAAATTTCGTCTCGGTGGGACATCATCTCCCATTAACATGGAAAAAGTTTTGTCCACGATCGCCGCATCTTCAGCGCTGATCTGCTTCAGCAATCGTTTTTCCGGATCCATGGTCGTTGTCCAGAGCTGATCAGGATTCATTTCACCAAGACCTTTGTATCGTTGAATGTCAATTTTTGCAGTGTCACCATCGGCTTGCAACTCTTTTATAAGTTGACTGCGTTGATCATCGGTGTATACATAATGTTCTTTTTTCCGGCGTTTGATTTTGTAAAGCGGCGGCTGAGCAATGTATATATTTCCGTTTTCAATCAATTCCGGCATATAGCGATAGAAAAATGTGAGTAGAAGCGTCATAATATGACTACCGTCCACATCAGCATCCGTCATAATGATAATTTTATGATATCGCAACTTTTCCAGGTCAAATTCATCTTCACCAAATCCTGCTCCAACAGCGGTGATCATCGTCCGAATTTCTTTATTATTAAGAATTTTATCCAACCGTGCTTTTTCAACATTTAGAATTTTACCACGTAATGGGAGAATCGCCTGAAAGGCTTGATCTCTTCCCTGTTTGGCGCTACCGCCCGCAGAGTCACCCTCCACCAGGTAGAGTTCACAAAGTTTCGGATCTTTTTCCGAACAATCGGCCAGTTTGCCCGGCAGATTACCAACATCGAGAGCACTTTTTCTTCGCGTTAATTCCCGGGCTTTGCGAGCCGCTTCACGGGTTCGCGCAGCGATCAGTGATTTATCGATTATTTTTTTCGCTGGTCCCGGATGGAGTTCCAGGTATTCATTCAAATGACTGGTAACCAATTTGTCAACAACACTTTTGACTTCGGAATTTCCAAGTTTGGTTTTAGTCTGTCCTTCAAATTGCGGTTCCTGTACTTTCACAGAAATAATTGCTGTCAACCCTTCACGAACATCCTCACCGGAAAGAGCAAAGCCTTCTTTTTTAAATAATCCGTTTTTTTGCGCATAGGAATTGATCGTTCGAGTCAATGCTGTTTTAAAGCCGGATAAATGTGATCCGCCTTCAATCGTGTTGATATTATTGACAAAGGTGAGAATATTTTTACTGTAGGAGGTATTATATTGGAGGGCTACTTCCAGGGGTACATTATCCATTTCCCCTTCAAAATAGATCGGTTCATCAATAATAGCCGGTCTGGATTCATCCAGGTATTTTGCAAATTCTTTAAGTCCCCCGGAAAATTGAAAATCGCTACTCTGTTTTTCACCTTCTTCATCACGGCGTTCATCCTGAATAACAATCCGTAAATCTTTATTCAGGAACGCCAATTCCCGAAGACGATCTTCCAGAATGGTATATTCCATATCGGTGGTGGTAAAAATTTCTGCGTCAGGTTTAAATCTTATATATGTACCGGTTTTATTCGTGTCACCGATAACTTCGATATCTCCCTGAGGAAATCCTTTTTTATAGGTTTGTTTATGCACCTTGCCATCGCGGTAAACAATCGCCTCCAACCATCCGGACAACGCGTTCACCACTGATATACCAACCCCGTGCAAACCACCTGAAACTTTATAGGAATCTTTATCAAATTTTCCACCGGCGTGCAAAACAGTCATGACCACTTCCAGGGCAGATTTATTTTTATCCTTGTGAAGATCAACAGGAATGCCCCGCCCATTATCTAAAACACTTACACTATTATCCTCATGAATGGTTACCTCGATTTTTGTACAGTAACCGGCTAAGGATTCATCAACAGAGTTATCAACAATTTCATAGACAAGATGATGAAGACCTCTTTTGCTGACATCACCAATGTACATTGCCGGTCTTTTGCGTACCGCTTCAAGACCTTCTAAAACTTTAATTCCATCTGCATTGTAATTTTTTGCCATAATTTTTTCTTACCTTAATACTATATCATTTATGTTCGTTCCTTTGAGTAAGTCATTGATTTTGTTGAGAATTTCAGGTTTTTGGAAGACCAGTTCATTTCGCCAAACCGGTGAGTCAACCTTAACAATCAACTTACCATAGGATATTTTTTCTGCTTTGGTATGACTCGCTATATTTTCTCCAACCACTTTGGGCCAGAGAAAGAGCGCTTCATTTTGTCTTACCGATGTTTCAATGCCATATTTTTTAATTAAATGTTCAAATATTTTGTTAATTTTTCCTGACATTAACGAACATTCCCATTTAATTCGATTACTTTATAATCCCGTGTGCCCAGCATCTCTTTTTCTTTTTCAATATGATCCAGGCTGGTAGATGTTACAATAGTCTGATTATCATCGCTGATCTCCCGAATAGTCCGCAGACAATGATCAGAATCCAATAGGGCAAAGAGATCGTCGAGAAGATAAATCACCGGGGTTTTTAACATCTTTTGAATATATTGTCCCTCGGCCATTTTAAGCGCAATCAGTGAAACCTTATGTTCTCCCTGGGATGCGACCTTTTTTATCTCTCTATTGTCAAAATACACGTCAATATTATCCAAATGCGGGCCATATGACGTCCTCCCTAATATAACATCTTTTGTTATTTTTTCCTTTAATTTATTGTGATATTTTTCATGAAATTTTTCATCTTTTGCCGGAGACCTGAAATTCACGCGGATTTCACATCCATAATCAAAATGGGATACTTTATCTATTTCTTGTTTGAATAAACCATTGAAATCTTTGATGAAAGCCTCTCTTTTTGATACAATTATATAGGCATCCCGAATCATTAAATCATCAATACTTTCCATGAGAGGGTCATAGGCCAGATTTTTTTCCTCTCTTTTTTTTTTGAGCAAACTATTCCGTTGCTTCAAACTACGATTGTAGGCTAATAATGAGCGGAAATAGTATTTGTCAGTCTGGGAGAGAATTTTATCAACAAAGTTGCGTCTTTCATTGGGAGATCCTTTGGTAATTTTTTCATTGTCCGGTGTCAGGCTGATCATCGGATATTTTCCGATTATATCTCTTTTCTTTTCCAATACCTGTTGGTTGATGAGAATTCTCTTGCCTTCGCTTTTGACATAATTGAGATTCAGGTTATCCTTTTCATACCTTTTGACAAATTCACCATAGATCTGAAAAAAATCTGCTGTATTGCGAATCACTTCACGGTCATTACTGGCCCGAAAACTTTTTGTATAGGCCAGATAGTGAATTGATTCTAATACAGAGGTTTTTCCGGAACCGTTTTTTCCTAAAATAAAATTTAAATTTTTATCGAATGAAAAATCGATTTCAGAAAAATTTCTGAAATTTTTCAATAAAATTTTATTGATATACATTTATTTTTTTTGGTGAATCCCTTAACTGTTTTCCAATCGAATCGGCATAATAATCATGATCAATTCTTCATCTTCCAGTTGTTCTTCCGGAATCAACAAATTAGGGCTGAGTGGCGTATCCATCTTCATGATCGCTTTAACCGTATCAATATTATCCAGCAATTGAATAAAGTATTCAGCATTGAAGCCCAATTCCAGCGATTCACCTGAATATTCAAGATCAATTTTTTCTTCCGCGCTGGAATAATTTTCATAACTCAATGTGGAAATAACAGATTTATCAGGGTCTAATTTTAATGATATCTGTTTTGTTTTTTGATTAGAAAAGATAGATACACGTTTTAGTGTTGCTGACATTTCAACAGTGTCAATTGTCGCTACTTTTTCGTTGTTATAGGGAATAACATTTTCATAATCGGGATACTGTTCATTGATCAAACGGGAATAGATTAAATAATTATCTATATCCACTTTGATATGATTTTCTCCAATCTCAATTTTAAGGGATCCATCTCCGTCAAGATATCCCAACAACAGGCTTAGGAAACGTTCGGGAATAATAACTGATCCTTCGTATTCTTCGGAACTGAAATTTGTATTTTTGATTGCCACGAATTTATGAACATCAGTGGCAACGAATTTAATTTCATTGTGTTTAATTTCGCAAAGAACGCCCAATAAAGCCGGTTTTAATTCGTCCCGTCCGACAGCAATTATGGATTTGCGGATCATTCGATTGAGTATTTCTTTGTTAATTTCGACAATATTAGAATTGGTCACCACCGGTAGAGAAGGAAATTCTTCTGACGATCTTCCATTGATGTCATAATGACCTTTTTCCGATATGATTTTTACCCGACCGTCTTCTTCAGCTTTGAGTTCAATTCTATTCTCTTCAATCTGGTTTACAATTTGCTGCAGGATTGCTGCAGGTACGGCAATTGTTCCATCCTGAATACCATCAACTTCAAGTGTCATTTTCATGGAAACATTGAGATCCGAAGCCCGCATTTGTAGTTCATTTCCTTCCAGTGTAAATAAAATGCTTTCTAAAATAGGCATTGTTGTTCTTGAAGGAACGACTTTTGCGATCTTTTTTATATTGTTGTTCAGAGCAACTCTCTCTGCTGAAAAATGCATATTGACTCCTTTATTGTCAGAAATTCTCTATAAAGTATTTTAATAAAATCAAAAAATCAAAACAAGATATAAATAATAGTTAATAAGATTTAAAAAGAGCTTTTTATTTATATTAGTCTGTTGATTTGTTGATAAGTATTCATTCTTCCTCTAAAAATCTATCGTAATATGTTCTCAATTTCTGTTAACAAGTTTTTTATGGTTGGGGATAATTTTCTAATTTATTTTTTCCTGTTTATTATTCATCTTTTAATCACACTTTTCAACAGGTTTTGCACATCCTGTTAATAAGTCTGTTAATTTCTGATTTCGATTGTAAAATTATCCCGTAATGATTCAACCCATTGTTCGTATACTTCCTGTTTTTTCATCTCTTTAGCCCAGTTTCGAACGGTGTTGTAGGAATCGTCATAGATATTATTCAGACGTATGATATGAAATCCCTGTTCAGTACGAAATACATCGCTTATCTGACCAATATCCAAGGTATCCAATACATCTACAAATTCAGGATTTTCAATCTGATTTCTGGGAATTCGCCTAATTCTTCCCTTTGTTTTTTCCAGGTCTACATCATCGCTGTATTTGACAGCTGCGGAATCAAAGACAATTTCTCCACTCTCAATTTTCTCTCTTATTTCCAGGGCTTTTTCACGGGCTGTATCAATATTTTTATCGGATATTTTTTCCTGGATTAATATATGGCGGACATTGATCTTTTCCCCTTTTCGATCAATCAACTGTATAATATGATAACCAAAAACTGATTTTATAACATCACTAATTTCACCGGGTTCCAGTTTAAACGCCGCTTCTTCAAAGGATTTAACCAGGTTTCCGCGTTCGATAAAGCCTAATTCACCTCCATTTTTGGCTGAATTATAATCTTGAGAATACTCCATAGCCAATTCTCCAAAGGGTTCTCCTGATTTCACCAATTGATACAATGAATCGATAAGTTGAATCGCTTCATTATCTTCATCTTCACTGGGTTTGGGTTTTATGAGAATATGACTAAAATCCAGACTCGGTGGAATATCCGGAATAGAATCTTTGTATTCCTTTTTGAATTGTTCCACTTCCCGTCGGGAAATAGTAATATCCATAAATTTAGATTGTTGTAAATTTTGCACGACCAATCTGTTCCTGACCACATCCCGGTATTCTTTACGAATTTCAGAAACCGGTTTGCCCATAATTTCTACAACTTTTTCTTCGCCACCGGCCTGTGTGATCATTCCCTGCATCTGCTGCTCCAACATGGCTTCAACATTTCTATCTTTAACTTCGATAGATTCGATTTTTGCCTGCTCCAGCAATATTTTTTCATCAATTAAATTTTGCAGTGATTGATTCTTTAATATTTCAAATTGCTCAGGATTGCGGTAGGGATTGATCTTGAATTGTGATGCTGACATCCGTGCATATTGTTCCACATCACTTTTAAGGATTACATGTTCACCGACTATTGCAGCAATGCCATCAATGACTTCCTGCCCAAAACAGAGTAATCCTATTAAAACCGTAATTATTAATCTTCGTTTTATCATCTTTTTCTTAACATTCCTTCCAGTTTTTGCTCATTAATCTCATAATCTGCAATAGAAAATATACTATCTGTAAACATAATATATTCTGTTTTATTTTTCTGCTGCATTAATTTTTCATAAATTTCGTCACGAACCAAATTTAACGGCAGGTAATCACCTTTTTGGTATCTATCCAGAATTTCAATAATGTGAAAGCCGTAATTGGTAGAGATCGGACCGACAATGTTCGTTGTTGATTTTTCAAATAATTCTGAATGGATATCTTTTACCACCTCTCCTTTTTTCACTATTCTTGTCTCAAAATCATATTCCTGATACATTTCCTTTTTTTCTTCTATATCGTAAGAGGATTGTAAAATTGATTTCAAAGTGTTAGCATCATTGTAATCCTCGATATAAACATGACGGATTTTAAGCGCGTCAGTATCCAGTTTATAGATTTCTCTATTGGTATTATAAAAAGTTTCTATTTCACGATTGCTGATGGTTACATTAGATTGAAAATGATATTTTAAATATTCATCAATCACCAGACTACGCAGATACTCATCGACCTTTTTTTGTAATGACTTGTCTTTATCGAAATGTTCCTTTTTTGCCTTTTGGAATAATATTTCATCTTTTACCCATTTTGTAATAATTGATTGTACAGTTGCATGATCCTGGTATGAGGTGACTTTTTTTAAAGACAAAATAGTATTGATATCATTCTGGGTGAGATAGGAATCATTTACCCGTGCGATATAATTTTCTGTTTTATCCTTCCTGCCACAAGTGACAAGAAGGATAAATAAAGAAATAATCCATAGATTTTTATTCATTTTATTTCTCAATATTCACGGTGTCCCAGTAAATTTTGAAATCATATTTCTTTTTTAAATCCGCCAGGGCTTTTGTTTCATTTTCTTTTCTTCTATTAGATCTGATAATACTTTCAATTGACCGTTTTACTTCGGAAAAGGGTTTCGGTTCAGCCTCTATTTTATCATAAACTTTTATGATAGCTACACCTTTACCTGCATCAATCAAATCAGGATGAATTGTGTTTTCCGGCGTCTTTACGGCTATTCTGCCAATATCTCCGAATTGTGCGGCAGTGATTTTTCCCAGGTATCCCGGCTTTTCTTTCTCTTTGAACCGTTGTGTCAGTTTTTCCGAGTATGTATCAAATTTATCTTTGTTTTCCAAAACTTCCTGCAATAATTTTTCGGCCTCTTCCCTGTCTTCCAGGTAGATTTCACGGACTTCTGCCCGTGGTGTAGTCATATATCTTTTTTCTTTATTATTGTCGTAATATTCCTTCAGGTCCGCTTCGGTCACTTCAATATCTTTGTTCATTAATTCTGTTTTAAATTCTTTCACTGTTAACTGACGTTTCTTTGTCTCAAGGTTTTGTTTGTATTCTTCAGTTAATTCAATATCACTTTTTTTAAATTTATCCAGCAACATTTCCGTGATGAATAATTGCTCGACAACATTCTTAAAATATCGTTCATTTAAATATTGCGGGGGGAGTCTGAAGTGTGTATTTTGGATTTTATCAATAATCTTTTGCAGTGTTAAGGGATCACCCTGGTAAGTACCGATGGATTCCGGATCATCAATAGATTCAAGAATCTTAATTTCACTATAAAGGGATTGCTTCCCCATGGATTCTCTCTGTTTCTCTGCATTCTCGAGCAGTTTGTTTAAATCCGCTTCGTTTATATTGAATTTATATTCCTTTTTTAGTTCTTCTATTTTTTCGCGATACAAATTTTGCAGATCATCCCGGTGTTTGGCAATTAGTTTATTCTTAATATTTTCCTTTTCTTCTTCAAAGGATTTTACTGCGGTTTTTTGTACATCAACAACTTTTATTATATGAAATCCAAATCTGGATTCGACAGGGTCAGATATCTCATCTTTTCGCATAGAAAAAGCGGCCTGTTCAAACGATGGCACCATTCTGCCAGCTCCGAAAAAACCAAGATTTCCATGTTTACCGGCATTTTTATCATCAGAATATTTTTGTACCAAAGCACTGAATTCTTCACCGGCTTTTGCTTTTTTCGCGATTTCTTCGGCTAATTGCTTTGCCTCTTCCTTTGTACGGGTTACGGCATTGTTGGTTTTATCCCATTGAATTAAAATATGATTAGCATTTATTTCTGTTCCCATACGGTTATAAAAATCTATCATTCGTTCATGGGTTATTATGGAATCCAAAATGGTTCGGTCCAGATAATACCTGACATTAGCCTGGGCCATATATTTGTCTAATTCCTTTTGTAGATTTTTATTTTTCTTAAAGTAATCAACAGCCATGGCGGCGTCAATCATCAATTGATTTTCTGCCCAATTTTCAATCTGGCTGATCTTTGATTCCTCAGGAACCTTAATAAATCTTTCCCGTGAATAAGTGTCAAAAAAATCCAATATTGAATAATAGTTACCGTCAATTTTAAGCAAGGTGTCATTTTCCGGTTTCTTTCCACAATTCATCGTAAATAATACTATCAATCCAAAAATAACAATGTTTCTAAATTTCATTTTTAATTACTCTCCTCTTTTAGATTTTTTTTGCTGTATAAATTAAATTTTCGATCCAGCATATCCAAGAATTGTTTTGTTTGCTCTAATTGATTCTCGGAAATCTGTAATATTAGTTTTAAGTTTTTATCTGGCAGAAACTTATAGTTCATGTTCAGTGTCTGACATATCTCTACTATTTTTTTAAAGATCTGTGCAGTGTCATCACCCAGACTATGATTTTCATCAAATTCCAGTTTTATCTCTTCATCAGTATATGTAATGCGTTTTATACCAATTTGTTCAGCGATATATTTTATTTTTGTGATTTTGAATAATCGCTCCCCTTGTCTATCAGGTTTACCAAACCGGTCACTTACTTCCATATACAATTTATCAATTCCTTCATAATTATCAATTTCTGCCAGCCGTTTATAAAAATTCAGTCGCAGGGACTGCACGTCGATATAGTCGGTCGAAAAATATGCGGCTTTTGGATAAACAATGTCGGTTAGTACCTTCTTATTCTCCTGACTAAGAATATCATCAAGGGCTTGTTCACTGAATTCCTTGTTTTTCAACTCTTTCATCACTTTCTGCAACATTTTAATATAAAGATCATAACCAATAGATTGTATATTTCCCGCCTGTTCCACACCAAAAATATTTCCTGCACCCCGGATTTCCAAATCCCGCAAAGCAATACTGTAACCGGATCCTAAAGATGTATAACGTTTAATGGTTTTCAGTCGTTTCACTGCATCTGTTTTTAACCGGGATATTCCCGGTGTGATCAAATAACAATAGGCCCGTCGGTTTGTACGACCAACTCTGCCGCGCAACTGGTATAATTGCGCCAACCCAAAGCGATTGGCATTATTAATAAATATAGTGTTCACATTTGAAATATCAATTCCTGATTCAATTATTGCGGTTGTAACCAAGATGTCAATTTTATGATTAATAAAATCATTCATGATCGGTTCCAGTTCATATTCTTTCATCTGGCCATGTGCATAATTAATTTTTAAATCAGGAAAAAGTTCCATTAATTTTCCGGTTATATTTCTGATGGATTTAATTTCATTATGAACAAAATATATTTGTCCATTACGTTTGATCTCTCTATCGATTGCTTTTTTTATGATGTCATCCCTGAAACGGATTATTTCAGTTATAATGGGTAACCGAAATTTCGGCGGTGTATTGATCTGTGAAAAATCCCGGGCACCGATCATACTGAAATGCAGAGTCCTTGGTATTGGGGTTGCCGTAAGTGACAGAATATCAACATCTTTACTCAATCTCTTAATATGTTCTTTTTGTTTAACCCCAAATTGATGCTCTTCATCCACAATTAATAAACCTAATTCATTAAATTTTATATATTTAGACAATAATTTCGTTGTGCTGATTACAATATCAACAGATCCATCTTCCAGTCCTTTAAGTACTTCCCTCTGTTTTTTTGCTTTTACAAACCGTGATAATTTTTCTATTTTTACCGGATATTTATTTAATCTGTCGTTAAAGGATTTATAATGCTGATCTGTTAAAATCGTTGTCGGTACTAAAACCGCTACTTGTTTTGAATTATTAACAGCTTTAAACGCCGCCCGGATCGCTACTTCTGTTTTACCAAATCCCACATCACCACATAGTAAACGGTCCATTGGTTTGACAGTTTCCATATCCTGCTTAATTTCCTCTGTAGCTCTGATTTGATCCGGTGTCTCTTCCCAGGGAAATTCCATTTCCATTTCCATCTGCATTTCATTATCTGCTTCAAAAGCATACCCTTCAGTTTGAATTCTCTGGGCATAAAGTTCCATGAGCTCACGAGTGATTTTTTCCAGGGATTTTTTAGTCTTTAATTTCTTTCTTTCCCATTCCCCGGTATTCAACTTTGTTAATTTTGGGACTATGCCTTCCGTTGCTTTATATTTTTTAACTTTAAATATCTTATCCATCGGTACATAGACTCTTGAATCACCGGCATACTTCAGTACCACACATTCTTTTTCGGCACCAAAAGCATTAACAATTTCCATACGTTCAAATTCCCCAATCCCAAAATCCTCGTGAACCATTTTATCATGGGTTTCCACTTTATCAATATCAAATTTCTCAACATTAAAATCCTTTGGCAATCGGCGAAAACTGCGGGACTGCCGCTCCTTCATAAATATTTCATACTCAGGAATCACCATTATTTTAGGCTTCTGTAATTCAAACCCTTGTGAAATATTGCCGATGATATAGTTGATTTTTTCGAGATTTAATAAACGCTTAATTTTTACTATTTGGTCCTTCGTATTGCCTACTATATAGATATCTTCACTATCTTCTTCTAAAAGCTCTCTTAGATGAGTTTTTATCTTTTTAAAATCATTTTTTGGGATAATGTATGGGGTTGAATTAAAATTAATCTCTGCGGATAATAGATCACTATTCTCTAAAACTTGATATTTTTCAATAATTGTTTTAAGATCACTGTCAATTTCCCCCAGGTTGTTTTTTAAAATCATCAAATCCTTTGGCAAAAGATCAAATAAGTGAGTTGAATTATTTTGTGCAATAGAAGAATCTGCCGGAGGCATTAAGGTATACTTTTTCAAATGTTCAATTGAAATTTGATCTTCTATATCAAATACACGAATTGATTCTATTTCATTATCAAAAAATTCAAGACGAATTGGATGGGATTTATCCGGTGGGTAGAAATCTATGATACTTCCTTTGACACAAAAGTCTTTTGGATACAGAACCATATCTTCGCGCTTGTAGCCAAACTCGATCAAAATATCTTCAAAATCCTCGCGGTCAATTTCCTTGTTAATTTTTAATATATGACTATTCTTCGCCATAAATTGGTTGTTTGGAAATTCTGTTTTTATTCCTTCCGGCGTGGTAATGAAAATATTGTGTTGGTTATTATTTATCTTTGTCAACACATCATTAATAAAAAATGAAAAAATAGTATTCTCACCTTTGTTTGATGTTTTGATTTGATCGGGTAAAAAGGCAATATTATTTACTCCTGAAATAAAATCCAGATCATCCCGTAATTGCTCGGATTCATTTTCGGTATCACATAAAACAAGAATATTACTATTGTATTTTTTGAAAACAGCATCAATAAAAATCGATAAATAGGTTCCTTCCAGGCCCGTGATTTGGAAGTGTTTTTTTTCCAATATTGTTTTTTGAAACAGTGTGAAGGAATCTGATTGGTTTAGATGAGTAAATATTTTTTTGTATAGTGATTTAAATTGTTTCACGTGAAACACCTGGTTTAAATTAAATGTTTATCTTTTTATACTAATGTTTCACGTGAAACATTAGTGTTTTTTTAAGCGGATAGTCAATGCTGTAATATCCGCCGGACTGACTCCCGGAATTCTGGATGCTTGTCCTAGTGTTTCCGGGCTGATTTTTGATAATTTTTCTCTGGCTTCAGTTGTAATCGTATTGATGGCATTGTAGTCAATATCTTTAGGAATTTTGATTTTTTCCTGTTTTTTAACAGTTTCCAATAATTGGAGATTTCGATTAATATATCCTTCGTACTTTATGTCGGTGTCAATTTGTTCGGGAATTTTTCTATCCTTTTTCACTGCTGTTTGTAAATCTTTTGGAAGCAAATGGATTGTATCTGAAAAGTGGATAACTTGTCGTTTAATAATTTTGTTTAGCGTAGTACCCGAATTAATTGTGTTTTCACCTTTATGACTGATTATGGGGTTTATATCTTTTGGTGAGTAATGTTTATGTTTAGTGTAATTTATCGTTTTTTTGATGGTCTCTTCACGGAATTTTATTTGTTGATAAGTTTCCTTAGGTAATAAACCGATAGTATAACCAAAATGTCCTAATCGTCTGTCAGCATTATCAAATCTTAAGAGTAGTCTGTATTCTGCCCGGCTGGTGAACATACGATAAGGTTCTGACGGGTTTTTCGTGATTAAATCATCAATCAGAACGCCGATATAAGCGTCGCCTCTACCGAGGATAAATTCTTCCTGGTTGTTGATTTTCCTTGAGGCGTTGATTCCGGCCATTAGTCCAAGGGCTGCGGCCTCCTCGTAACCGGAGGTGCCATTTATCTGGCCCGCTAAATATAGATTGTTAATGGTTTTTGTTTCCAGGGTACGATATAATTGCGCGGAAGGAAAATAATCATATTCGATTGCATAACCAGGGTAAATGAATTCTGCGCGTTCCAGGCCAGGGACTGTTCGTAAAGATTTTTGTTGATCTTTTAGGGGAATTGACGTTGAAAACCCATTAATATAATACTGTTCTGCATCCATCCATTCTGGTTCCACAAAAAGTAGATGCGAATCTTTGTCAGCAAACCGTTTAAGTTTTAATTCAATTGACGGGCAATACCGTGGTCCTGTTCCCTGGATTTGACCGGAAAACAATGGGATGGTGTCCATGATATCATAAATATATTGATGGGTTTTACTATTTGTTTTTGTCATGAAGCATGGAATATTCGGCGGATTGAAATTTTTTGTCTGAATAGAAAATGGGACGGGATTTTTATCGCCGTACTGAACTTCCATTTTATGAAAATCGATTGAGTCCCTG
>CAYTLS010000002.1:0-15654 GCA_964438745.1 uncultured bacterium | reverse complement strand
ACCGTTCAATATGACAGTAGCCTGAAGAAGATTGGCCAGGTAGGGATCTATTCTGTATTCGGCAGCCGAACCCGTTTCGCCGGCGCCAGTCGGGATACGCTCCAAAAGACTATTAGTACCAGTATCGGATCTTTTGGCCAATATGCTTTGATGCGGGATAATATTGCACCGGAAATCAGTTCTATTTTTCCACGAAATGGAAAATATTATAACCGAAGTTCAGTTACACGGCTTACCGCTGACATCGATGATAAACGATCCGGTATCGCCGGAGATACCGGCATCGAAATGTGGGTTGATGGGAAAGCGGTAATTGCCGAATGGCATCCAATTCACAAAACCCTAACCTATGAACCTGGGCGATTAGCCAAAGGGCGACATATCCTAACAATAGCAGTAACCGATAATGCCGGCAACCGCATAGAAAAAGAAACGGAATTTTTCATTGTAGATTAATTTGCCAAACGATAAATGTTGACAATAAACAATAGGGGTGAAAAATGGACAAACAATTAATTAAAGATCTATGCCGCCAGGCAAAAGAGGCCGCTAAAAACGCCTATGCTCCATATTCCCATTTTCCGGTGGGCGCTGCCTTGCTGACAGATCAAGGTAAAACCTATCATGGATGTAATGTGGAATCGAGTTCCTACGGATTGACAATTTGCGCGGAACGAAATGCGATTGCTTCCGCGGTTGTTCAGGGTGAAAAAAAATTTAAAGCCATGGCTATATACTCCAATGTTGGGGCTGCCCCCTGTGGTGCCTGTCGCCAGGTTATTTGGGATATTTGTGGTGATATTGAGATATATTCCATTGATAACAAAGAAAAGGTGCTGGTCTATACAAGCGCGGAATTATTACCAAAACCCTTTGATGAATCGCAATTGAAGAGGAACAGATGAAGAAATCAATATTAATCGGAATTGCCGGCGGAACCGGCTCCGGAAAAACCAAACTGGCCAAGAATATTGTCAAGAATTTCGATCCCAAGCAGGTCATCGTTATTGAAATGGATTCCTACTATTATGATCTGGCGAATATTCCCCGGGATTTGCGAAACCGGCGAAATTTTGATCATCCGGACTCCTATGATTTTGGATTGTTAAAATCGCAATTGAAAACACTGTTATCAGGGGGCCAGGTGGATATTCCGGTTTATGATTATATCACCCATACCCGCAGCAACGAAACCGTCCACGAGAACGGCCATAAAATCATTGTTCTGGAAGGAATTTTGGCGCTCTATGATCCGGAGTTGCGAGACATGATGGACATAAAAATGTTTGTACAAACCGACGCTGATATTCGCTTTACCCGCCGGCTGAAACGGGATGTCAAAAAACGCGGCCGCAGCATGGAATCGGTGATCGAGCAATACTATACTACCGTGCGTCCCATGCATGAGCAATTCGTTGAGCCGACCAAGTCCCATGCCGATATTATTATTCCGGAAGGGGGCAAAAACAGCGTTGCCATCGACCTTATCACCACCAAAGTTGAATCACTATTAAACAAATTAAAAAAGGACTAATAGAAATGAACGGAACAGGAATGGGGATGCCCCTTGGATTACAGGAAGTCGTCGTCGCAACAGGAAAACCAACCGGCTGGATCGAAGTTATTTGCGGATCAATGTTTTCCGGAAAAACAGAAGAATTGATCCGCCGTCTCAGACGGGCACAGATTGCCAATCAAAAAGTTGAGATCATCAAACCCCTGTTAGACGTCCGGTATAGCGAAGATCATATTGTCTCTCACAATCAGCAAAAAATCTCTTCCACAGCAGTGGAACACGCCGAAGAAATTCTCGACATTGCCAAAGATTGCCAGGTGCTCGGGATTGACGAAGCCCAATTTCTTAAAGGCGACCTGGTAAAAGTCTGCAAGCTGCTGGCCCGGGCCGGCAAACGAGTTGTTGTCGCCGGACTGGACAAAGATTACAGGGGCGAGCCTTTTCGGCCTATTCCTAATCTACTGATCGAAGCGGAATATATCACCAAAACCCTGGCGATTTGTATGCGCTGCGGCAATCCGGCCAATTATACCCAGCGAATCACCAAATCCCAGGAACTGGTTGTTCTGGGTGCCAAGGATTCTTATGAAGCCCGCTGCCGCGCCTGTTTTGAACCGCCTGTAGAACCATAATAAAATGAATGATCTAAAGGAAATCATCAAAAATAATCCGGCGGTAATGGTTTATTTCACCACGTCGGGATGTAATGTCTGTAAGGCGTTGAAACCCAAAATCAAGCAGTTGCTGTCAGATCATTTCAGTAAGGTCGAATTTATTGAGATCAATGCTGAGGAGCATACAGAATTGAGCGTTGCTTTTTCTGTTTTTGCCGTACCGACCATTCTGATTTATTTCAATGGCACTGAGCACTACCGCAAATCACGATATATCAGTATTCAAGAAATCTCCACCTTGATCAGCCGGCCTTATCATTTGCTTTTTGGTTAATCTGAATTGTCACGCTGATGGATATGTTGGGATCAAAGAATGAGTTCCGGCCGATTCTTGCTCCTCCGGTACTCTCTACTTTAACAGATTCAGTATGACAGGACGCCGGGTTTAGGACAGGCTTACAGTAAACAAAAAAGGCGACAATTTCACCTGCCGCCTCATAAATTTCTTATCAATTTCCCGATTATCTTAGCGTATCCACTCCACACTGGCAGAGCCCATACCCACTGCGATTTCCATGATAATACGTCCGCTGGTATCAGTCCGCCAATTGGCACTGCGATACAATCCCTTTTCGATCTCATCGAAATCATCAAAATCAACCGAGTAGAGAAAAGATGATTCGCTACGGATCTCAACGGCCACATTCCGGGGAATTTCAATTTCCACGGACCCCAGGCCAACCGAAACTTCCGCCCGAACCGTGCCTTTAAAATCGCCATCAAAAACCAGGTAGGATGAGCCGAGGCCGCATTCCAGCGAAAAATCAGAAATATTGGCATTTCCCAAACCCCGCGCTTCAAAGCTGCCCAGCCCGGTTTCCACAGACATATTCTTCATATGACTACGATTGGGTTCATTAAAGTAAAGTTCGACATCTCCCATGGCCAGTTCAAAATCCAAATTTTCGATCATCATTCCGGAGAAATCAAAGTTGCCGTCACCGGCGCCAAATTCAATTGAATAAATTGTCGGAACATCTTTAATAAATTCAAGGCGCCAGTCATTTTCATTGGCGTCATTCTTCATTTTATTGAATTCTTTCAGTGAATAATTATGATTATTATTTTTAGTACCGAGTTCCAGTTTTCCTTTTGACCCGGATATTTCATAGACGATAGAAGGTTTGAGTGCTTCCTTGGAATAATTCATGCCGGCCCGCATAATATATTCATCATTATCAGATGGGCGAATGTTCAGTGACCCAAAGGCAAAATCAAGATCGACAATCAGTTTTTTCTCACCTTTGAAAGGAATATCATACCGTTCATAATCCCCACTGTCATCCCCATAACTCACAGCCATCAGGCCTGTAAGTATTACTGCTAATAATTTTGCTTTTTTCATAACAAACCTCTGATAAAATTAATTTTCATAGATATATATATCACCATTTTTATTGTGTAGTATAATTGTTCCGCCACCCTCATTCAGACGGCCTTTTCTGGATACATAGCCCTTTCGACCGCTCCGTTCGGTTTTCATTCTGTCCAATTCAAAATCCGAATCGATATCTCCATCGAAATCATCATGATATTCAATTCTTGCCACGACTTCGGCATTGATATCTTCATCCAGGTAAAGTGTAATATCACCGGACCGATTCTTGATCAGAATCTTATCATCTTTTTCCAAAACTCTTTTCCCCAATTCAATATCAGCATCCGACGATTCGATAAAGACTGAGCGCGTGGCTTTGCCCACTTCTATATCTGATTTTACCGCATTTATATTTAAATTATTCATGGCTTTATCAATCATTACATCACCGGCGATACAATCGATTTTGCACAATCCCTGAACCTCTTCGATTTCTATACTGCCCCCTTTGGTATCGCAGGCAATATTTCCGTAAATTTTTTCTACTACAATGTCACCACCGGAAGCATATAGTTTGGCATCATTGCGGGATTCCTCGATAGCGATATCGCCACCGGTTGTTTTAAAAATCACCCGCGAATCCAATCCATCGGCATCCAGACTGGCACCGAACAGAGTTGCATTAAAATACTCTGATTCCAGGCCGTTTATACTTAAATATCCACGGCTCAGATACAACTCACCGATCATTGTACAGTCAAGAATAATGATTTCGCTGCTTTTACAATTGATCTTTACTTTACTGCTGATATTGGTCAGGTCAATATCACAATCCCGTGCGCTCAAATTTATTTTTCCGTCGATTTCCCTGATGCTGACAGCGGAACTTCTGGCATCCAGCCGAATACTGGTGAAATCGGGGACGATCAACTCCAAAGTACTATTGATCTTATCGGATCTGCGGTTGCCATTGATTTCCAGTCTGTTCTTATTCAGAATGAAACCGACCTTGGATTGATAATATTTTGACCGGGCGTCCTGCTCGGAATAGGTCTTTATGAGACAGCTTTCACGGATACTCATGCTATTTCCATAGAGACCGCTGATGATTATATCACCTTCGTAATCATCTATATCAAGCTCAAGTTCATCCTCTAACTGATAATTTTTTTCAAAGTAGACCTGGTAGGTACCATTTGACTCTTTTTCCACCACAAAATCATCCGCTCGTGTGAACGTAAAGAAAAATAGTAATGGTATCAGATATTTATGATTAAACTTGAACATTATGCACTCACATTTAGTTTTCGTCTGATAATTCTTCTAATGTTTCTTTGGCAACTTCCTGTACTTTTTGATTGCGATCACGGCTGACCATTACCGCCAGTACTGTTTCCAGATTTTCAGCATCCTGTTTTCTCAGAACTTCGATTGCTTTTAAGCGCATTTCACTGCTGGTGTCTTTTAAAGCAACGGACTTAAAGGACTCCAGTGTCTGATCGGAGAGATTGTGTTTACTCAGTATCTCTGCTGTTTTCATACGAACACTTTCGTCGGCATCATGGATCAGGACAGCGGAGAAAGTCTCTTCGATTTGATCATTCATGCCCACATTGGAAAGCAGGTTGATCGCTCGTATTCGTGTCGATGGATTTTCATCCTGCCGGGCGGCATAGAGGAGCGTCTTGCGAACAAGCGGATCATCCAGCCCGCCACGGGCTTCAAAATTGTTTTTCAGTTTGTAACTGACCGCCATAATGCCATCTTCAGAATCATTTTCATTGAACATGAAATCCTCTACTTCCACATTACCGGAATTGAGCATTGCGCTGGCCAGAGAATTCTGAAATTTCTGATACTGTTCCGTTGATATTTCAGTATTGTCGGAGAGCAAATGGATCATCATATCGGGATTGTTTTTCAGGCCGGAGCTCAACCAGACTTTTCCCACTAAAATACCGATCAACAGCGTGGCCGCCATTCCGGATAATTGATACCTGGGCTGAGCAAAAAGCTGGGCAAAAGTATCGGCTACTTCAATGAACATCTTTTTGATACTTTCCCACGCGCTTTCTTTGGCGGCGGAGGTATTTAGTTGTTCCATTACCTTCGCATTGGCCCGGTTGACCAATTCCATAGCGGGCATTTCTTCCGGTTCATTGGTGAGAATGCTGTTCATCTCTTGTAATTCCGCCAATTCCTGCCGGCATTTCTGACATTTTTTCAAATGGCTCTGAAAGATTTTAGTTTCCATTTCGGATAATTCGCCAAAATGGTAGAGCATCAGCATTTCTTCATATTTGTTTTCGTGTTTCATCGTATAACTCCTCAAGCATTCACTAGCGTTTGACGCATTTTTTGTGTTGCTCTGAATAAATATTTTTTGACAGTACCTTCGGTAGACCCGAGGATCGCTGCAATATCTTTGATCTTTTTCCCTTCATAGTGTTTCATAATGAACACTGTTTTTTGTTTCGGGGACAGTTGTGAAATAGCGTAATGAATTTGCTCCCGCAGGGATTCATTGTAAACTTCATTTTCCGCCAGGTCCTGATCGTCGCCGGGTATGGTTTCCCACAGATTCCGCTCACCATCTTCCATATCCACGGTTTGCTGGTTTTTCTTTTTTCTGAAAGAATTGTAAGCCAGGTTCGCCAGAATACGGTAGGCCCAGGTGGTAAATTCACTTTCAAACCGAAAAGAGCTAAGATTCTTATAAATCTTCAAAAAGGTTTCCTGGTAGAGGTCTTCGGCATCCTGATGGTTTTTTGTGAACTTGTAAGCAAGTCCCAGCATTTTCTGACCATGGGTTTTCATAATCTCCTGAAAGGCCATATTGTCACCATCCTGTGCTTTTTTAATTAGAACCTTTTCATTCTCATTCATTTTTTTCCCTTATATGATTGAACTAATTTCAAAAGGTTGTCAAAAATAAGATATTTATTTCAAAATTGTAAATTTTCCGGATTTATTCATCTTTTTTCCCGTAGTTCTCACTAAATATATACCGGAACTGACTTTTTTACCCTTTAAATTTCGTAAATTCCAGACCACTTCTTCCACCTCGCCAATATTTTTTTCCGTCAATTGCTGAGAAAAAACTTTCAGTCCCGTGATATTAAAAACTTCAATGGTATAGGAATCTCCCTGGTTAATCCCCGGATTCGTCCAGCGAAAATAAAATTTTGCGTCATTACGCACCGGATTGGAAGCGATGGTAATGGCGTTGGTTCGTACCGCTATCGTCTCCGGAATAGTATCCTGAGTTTCTGTAATGGTTTTATAAATATCCGGTATTCCCCAGCCATAGCGATTATCCGGATTATCATTACGATCAGCAAAAGCCTTTAGATTTTTTATGATCAGTTCCGGTGTCCAATGGGGATATTCCTGCAATAGTAATGCGCAACAACCGGCAATCAGTGGCGTCGAAAAAGAAGTCCCATTACTATACCGGTAAGATGTAGGTTCGTAGGAATTGGCCACCCAGGTGCGATAGCCACGCGCGACCACCTCGGGCTTGATGCGGCCGTCAAAGGTCGGGCCATGAGAACTAAAATAGGCGATCTCGTCATTTCTGTCCACCGCGCCAACAGTGAGGGCGCCAAAAGCATCCGCCGGCGTGATCAGCCCGCCATCACTAAATCGCGTCGCATCATTACCAGCCGCCGTGACCAATAATACGCCACGCTCAAAAAGCCAGTTGGCCGCAATCGTGGTGACGGCTGTTTCGCCATCCAGGTCTGAATAAAAATATTCAAAATTATCAAAGTCGCGATAACCTAAGGAAGATGAAATGATCTCCGCCCCTTCCGCTTCCATCCATTCCAGCGCCGCCACATAGTAATCTTCCTCAATTCTGGTCTCCGATTTCAATACTTCGGTTTTTGCCAATAATACTTCGACATCATAGGCACTGCCGATCAACATTTCCGGGACATGCCCGGCAATACAACTGAGCGCGGCGGTGCCATGGGAATGCTGAATGCCCCCCAGCGAATCAGCGGCGTTTTCGTCCTGCACATTGCCATCGTCATTGATAAAATCATACTGTGCGACCAGCCGGCCATTTTCCACTAAATAATTAAACACCTGGTGGTCCGTACGAAACCCCGTATCCACAATGCCCATGCGAACACCTTTACCGGTGATGCCTAATTCATGGACCGGAATTACATTGAGTTGGGCCAGTTGTTCTTCCGATTCTCCATAAAAACCCGCCGGTTTTGATAAGGTCGAGATGGGTGCCGTGCTCTCTATCCTGCCCCGGTCGCGTCTGCGAATACCCACCGCTTGCAGCCCTTTCACAAAAGGAAGATGCAATAATGCGGCACGGCCTGTTTTTTCTATGCGGGCGCTGTAAGCCCGGAGTGAACGGGAATAAGAGCGAATAGTAATGGTGTTTTGCGCGATTTCCCGTTGAATTTCCGGCGCCGGCAGATAATCGGAAACATCATTTTTCCAGCCGACTTTTTGCAATCTTTGCCGGGTTTTGTCAGCATAAACCAGCTTGTTTTCGGTTTGTTTACCCATGTATTGGGGATTTAAAAATATCCACACAATCTCAGTGCTTTGGGATTGCGCCGGCAGACTTGTGGTGGTCAGCAGTAAGATGACGGTTGTAACAATCAAATATATCTGTTTTTTCATGAATTTTATTCCATAATTCGCTAATGCGTGTAAACCTAATCAATTATTTCAAAAAAATTTAATATAAAACCGACAAATGTCAAAGGAAGTAAAAAAAGAAAGCAGCAGTGACCGAAAATATCGATTGATGTTTACAGTTTTTTTATTTATTTATACATTGATAACGATTATATTACCTGGTTTTGACAATAAACATTATGAACTAAAATAGAAAGGATCAACAATGCGACCAGTATGTGTAATAATTCGAGATGGTTGGGGCATTAATGACAATAAAAAAGACAATGCAGTTGCTGCTGCAAATACAAAAGTAATTGATTCATTAAAGGAAAAATATCCCTGGTCTCAATTGCAGACCTCCGGCGAAGCTGTTGGATTACCGGAAGGGTTCCAGGGTTCCAGTGAAGTGGGACACCTGAATATGGGCGCCGGACGAATCGTTGTCCAGGAATTAAAACGAATCGATGACGGTATCAAAGACGGTTCCTTATTTAAATCAGATAAATGGCATGAAATGATTGACAACTGGAAAAAGAATAACTCCACAATCCATTTTATGGGACTTTTGCAGGATGAAGGGGTTCATGCTCATATGCGGCATCTGTTCACCATGATGCGGGAAGCGCGCCAGGCCTTTCCAGCCGGAAAAATGGTTATCCATCCTTTTTTGGACGGCCGTGATACACCGCCGCGCAGCTGCGAAGTATTCATTAATAAACTCCATGAAATCATGGCAGAAGTCGGCGATTGCAAAATCGGGACTGCCATGGGTCGCTTCTATGGTATGGATCGCGGTGAAAACTGGGCCATTACGGACAAAGCTTTCAATTGTATCGTTGACGCGGTAGGCCGCAAAGCCGAAACCATCGAAGAAGCAGTGGAACGCTCATACGCCAATGACAAAACCCCGGACAATACGGAAATGGTGGACGAATATATTGTTCCCCATGTGATCGGGGACTACATCGGTGTTGCTGACGGCGATTCTGTTGTGCATACCAATTACCGTCAGGATCGCGCGATCCAGCTGACTAAAGCTTTTGTAGAAGAAAATTATCCCGGCAACCGGAATCGCAGACCTGCTATCACTTATGCCGGCTTCACACAATACTATGATGAATTTAATGGGTTTCTGTTAGGTTCTATGTCCTCCGGCGGATCAATGGATAAACTGCTGGGCGAAGTGCTGGCTGATGCCGGCAAAAAGCAATTACGTATTGCCGAGACCCAGAAATTCCGTCATGTCACCAGTTTCTTTAATGGTAAAAAAACCACTCCCTATAAAAATGAAGACCAAGTGGAAATTAAAAGCGATATTGACGCTTCTGCTTTTGCTTCCCATCCGGAAATGGAAGCATACAAAGTTACTGACGAATTACTGAAGCGAATTGACGACAAACAGTACGATGTTATTGTTGTTAATTACGCTAATGGCGATATGGTAGGCCATACCGGCAATTTTGACGCTGCAAAAAAATCCATTGAGGTAGTGGATGAATGTGTCGGCAAATTAGTTGACAAATTATTGGAATTGGATGCTCACATATTGATCACCGCCGATCATGGTAATGCGGAACAGATGGTGAATTATGAAAGCGGCCTGGTGCAGACCAGCCATACACTCTATCCCGTAGAATTGATCTATGTGGCTAAAGATGCTGATAAGAAAAAGATCAAAGACGGTAAACTGGCAGATATCTCACCGACGGTTTTGAAACTACTCGATATTGATATTCCGGAACAGATGACAGCCGATGTCCTGATCGAAGATAAATAACTATGGAGTACACCGATCGTGTCGGTGTATTAATATAAATATAAAGCCACATCAGATAGGGTGTGGCTTTTTTATTTTATTATTGGATAAAAATGTGTTGTTTCGGTTGAACTCTTTCAGAGTTTTTTCTCTTTATTGTTACCATGGGTTGGCACCCATGGTTATTGTTGTAATATCCCTTCGGGATTTGTCGTGATTTATATCGAGAATTACCCAGAATGTCTTGTCTTTCATCTACGGTTAACTAATGTCCGGAATTGACAAAAAAGACAATCTGTCTTCAGACGGACTAACAAGATCGCGGAATTGTATTCCGCAGTAATCCTAACATCTTGTTTTATGGTACACCGATTTAAAGAATTGCACGAATTTTTTTAAATATTTATATCCGTGTTTATCCTATTGACCTGCATTACTCATAAAAATATGAACAATGCCCGCTTCGCGCCGATACGTTTTCTTCCGTCAAGGGCCGGATGCTCCATCCGGCAGAGGCCGGATATTCTATCCGTCAAAGGCCAAGTGTTCCATGAATTTTACAAATTATTTTCGTAACTACTCAGGTATCTCACCGCTGTAAAGGATAATTCCTATTATCCTGATTATAGGTGTGATAAATTGTAATATGACAATGGGAATTGTCATCTACAAGAACATGTAACTGAGTCGTTACATATTTTCTTATTGTTTGTTTTGCTTGAAAAATTTGAAAATTCAAGATTAATTCAGGTTAATCTATGTCCGGGAAACAATTTTTATAGATTTAATCATAAACCTTTAATTCTGCAACACTACAACAATTGTTGATTATAAATCAGCAATCCAGATATGGAGTGCATTAACTACGTTAATGTGACTTTTTATCCTGACGGAGAAATTTTCATCTGCAAGCCCGTCAAAAATTTACGAAAAATCTGATCATTACAGATACGGTAATTTTTATGGCCGGGCTTACGGAAAAAAGCGCTTAATTCATGCTTGCTGATTTCCTGGTCCGCCAGTTTCAATATTTCCAGCATATCAAAATCTTTTAACTGAAAGGCGATTTTTAATTTTTTCAGTAAAATATTATTTGTCAATTCTTTTTCCGGTACCGGCTGGGGGCCATCTTTACGGCCACGCTTTTCAATAATCAATCCGTTTAAGAAAACCGCTAACTCCTCATCCGGCATTTCTGCAAACCCGGGATCTTCATCCTTTTGGAGCCAGTGTTGCATTTGGTTTTCGGAAACCTTCTCTCCCGTAAGATGGTATATAGCGGCCATTTTGTTATCATCGACATTCAGTATGTATCTTAAACGGCGTAAAACATCATTATTGGTCATTAATTATCCTCCTGTTTTTAATCTAAACTTAAGCATTAATTTAATGTCCCCAAATTCAAATTGGAAATGAGTAACAAAAAGGTAGCGGATCATAAAAACTTTCAAACAGCCCTTATAATTATTGATTTTGCCTGAACATTTCCTCACGATAGCGTAACAGCGCGCGATAAATGCGCACATTGACCAAAGCACCGGTAATGCCGGTATGTAATTCCGCGATATGAGGTTCATCCTGAATATTATACCGCGCCATCAACTGATCGCTGGTGAGGTCCCGCAATCCCACCCCCCATGCCATGGAAGGTATGTCCAGTACAAAGTAGTAATACAATTCCCGCCATGTACGGTTGGCTTTTCTGAATAAATGGTCCAGAAAGGCGCTATCAAAGTGACTATTGTAAGCCACAAACAAGACAGTCCTGCCGGCGGCAACCCGGTGATGAAAGGCAACAATACTATCAACTGCCGCCTTTGAGGATAACGCGCCCAATTCCTGCCACTTTTTGACATTAAAAGCATTGACTTCATAAGCGCCTGGTGAGAGTCGCTCCGGATAGTCCGGCTGAATCCGCAGGAACAAGGTGTCGATTAATTCCCCCTCAAGATCGGTCATGGCGATGCCAATATCGATCATTTCATGATAGCCTGGTACCAGGCCGATGGTTTCCACATCAATGTGGGCGAGCAGCCAGTCGTTTGGTGCTTCCGATGGCAGGGCTGCCGGATTGGGAATATTTTCGAGACGATCAAGGTCGACCGGCGGTTTCTCCTGGCAGGAGATAAAAAGGATTATGAGCAGGATTATTTGAGTGGTTAGTAATTTATTCATTTGATTTCTGTGCCTCCTAAAAATTATGTTACAGTGATTAAAATCTATAAAAAGGTCATTCCCAAATTCAATTTGGGAACGAGTATTCTATTCCTAAATTTAATTTCAGATCAAACAATAAATCTATCATTATTTTATCATATTTAGATATTTTTTTTAAATAATTAACGCAGATTTTATAAATTTCATATCTTTATCAAAAAGATTAAGATGTCCCATAAAAAATTTTCCTTTCACATTTACTCCTAAAATATAAGTTTTGAACTCTTAAATTTATCTGTAATACATTTTCCAACTTAAATAATTCGTAACGACTCAGGTAAATCCATTCGTCTCGTAGATGACAATTCCTATTGTCATATAGCATAAATTATCTAAGAAACCTTTTGCCAGGGTTCGGGAAATATTCCATTGGAGTTGTTTTTGGACTATTTTCTTCACTTTTTAATCGTTGAAATTCTTTTATCAGGAAGAGTTTAAACTTCCAGGTGGCAAATTCAAATGCAATGTCTTTATGAGCATAAGTGCCGCCATACCGGCCGGCTTTGGAAATAATTCCCATTGCATTGGTTTTTGCAATCCATTGTTTTGGTGTAGGAACAAAACTGTTTAGACCAGCTTGTTTTTTAATCCCATCGAATTCGATGGGATTAAAATCTTGATTATTCAATCGTAGATACTCAGGTACTTTCTTACTGTAAAGGATAATTCCTATTATCCGGTTTTTATAAAAATGGCAGATAAACAGACAATAGGAATTGTCTGTTACAGGAGGCTAAAACATACCTGAGTAGTTACTTTCAATCTTTCCCAAATTCCTAAAAATTCTATTGTATTTCTATTTCTCATCCAGTTTTGAATGATGTAATCAGTCCTGTTTGAATCTTTATATTTTGCAATATCAGTGATGCATATAAAATCATCGTGCTCTTTGGAGTAAAATGTAATTTCCGTACCCTTGACTTCGATCTTTTTACTTTTCATTTGGTTTGCCTTGAATATTTATAACTGCATTATTCATAAAAATATGAACAATGCCCGCTTCGCGCCGATATGTTTCCTTTCGTCAGGAGCCGAATGTTCCATGAATAATTCAGGATAAATAATTTACGGGTTATTTTTTTTAAATCAAGACACAGTTCCTCAGCCTTCAAATACCGTCCGGACATTCTATTCCAGAATTTTTCTGCATTCTTCATTATCTATTACTCTGCAAATTGGGTGTCATGTAATTTTCGATAGGTCCCATTGAGAGCCAGCAACTCGGCATGAGTTCCGATTTCCACAATTTTTCCATTATCCATGACGACAATTTTATTCGCGTTCTGAATCGTGGTCAGGCGGTGAGCGATCACGAAACTGGTGCGGTTTTTCATCAGATGTTCGATAGCCTGTTGCACCTTGGCTTCGCTCTCGGAATCCAGGGCGGAAGTAGCTTCATCCAGGATCAGGATGGAGGGATTTTTAAAGATAGCGCGGGCAATCGCGATCCGCTGACGTTGGCCGCCGGATAACCGTGAGCCATTATCCCCCACATTGGTTTCGAATTTCTCCGGTAATTCCTCAATAAAATCCAGGGCATTAGCAGCCTCAGCCGCCCGGAACAATTTTTCCTCGTCAATATCATCAATACCATAGGCGATATTGTTGCGAATAGAATCATTAAATAAAATTGTATCCTGGGTCACAATGCCCATCATCCGGCGCAATGATTTTAGAGAGAATTCCCGTATATCCGTGCCGTCAATCGTTACCTTTCCCTGGATTGGATCATAAAACCGGGGCAGCAGGTCCACTAGGGTAGTTTTACCGGCGCCACTATGTCCGACAAAAGCGACAATTTCTCCCTTGTTGATGGTCAAATCAATATCTTTCAGTACATAGTCCAGGGAGGAATCATATTTGAACCACAAATTTTCATAACGAATCGATCTGTTATAAGTATTGATCACAGTCGGCAGTTCACTTTCTTTGACCTCAATGGGTTCATCCATAATCGAAAAGACACGTTCACCGGCAGCAATTCCCTGCTGTATTTTTAAATTTACCCTGTTTAGTTTTCGAATCGGGTCCATCATGGCAAAAATCAAAAAGACATACCGCAAGAAATCTTCAGCAGTCATACCACCGCCGTTGATCACGCTTCGGCCCCCATAATAAAGCAAAACCACACCGATCCCAACCGCAAAGGTTTCATTGATTGGTGATGATAAACGACGTAGTTTTACTCGCCTGTAGATCAAACGAAAATATTTTTGGGTTTCTTTGAAAAACTTCTCCAGTTCGAATTTTTCCATAGCAAAGGCTTTGACAATGCGAATGCCATGCACAGTCTCATTTATTATTGAAGAAATACCCGCCATTTGTTTGGAAGTGCGGATGGACTTACGGCGAATGCTCTTGCCTATTACCTGCATCAGATAAGCGGAAATCGGAATGATCAGCAGGGCCGCGAGTGTCAATCGCCAGTTAATTACAAAAAGCGCAAACAAAAAGGTAAAAATATTAATTGGCTCCACCAGTAGCCGGTTAAAACTGACACCCAGAGTTTCACGAATATTCCGAATATCAAAGATCAGTATCGATGAAATTTCTCCCGGTTTTCGCCGATCGAAAAAACTCATGGAGAGCAATCCCAGGTGTCCGTAGACTTCATTCCTGAGATCGGTGATTGCTTTTGATTGGATATAACCGAATGAGATGCCACGCAAATAGAGAAAGATATTCTTCAAACCGAACATTAAAAATATCAGCACACACAGTCGTTTCAGGGTGTCCAGTTTTGTTCCGGAACTGACAAAAGTGGATGTCCAGTATTTGATTTTTTCATTTAGCCCCGCATCAGAGGACGTGGCAGCTGCTTCCAGATCCTGCACAATATTGATGGCTTTTTCCTGGGGAAATAAAAACTTGGCAAAGGATGCTGTCAGCCAAAGGGAGGAAACATTGGTAACCACATATAATAAGGACATCAAAATTGCTAAGATCATGGTTTTCTTGTAGGGCAATGCAAATTTTAAAATTCGTATAAAAATATTCATCTATCAGGCTATCCTTTTTTCATTTTTTCTCTAAGTCAACCATTGTCATAAATCCGCCAACTCTTGTAATAATCTGGGTAAAATCTCCGCTTCAGGCACCTTGTCTACGATCTTCCCTTTTTTAAAAATAACCCCATTATTTTTACCGCAGGCAACACCGATATCTGCCTCCCGGGCTTCCCCGGGTCCATTGACAATACAGCCCATGACGGCGATGGTCGCTTTCTTCTTCATTTGGCCGGTCTCTATTTCAATTGCTTCAGCGATTTTAGCGACATTGGTTTGTGTGCGTCCGCATGTGGGACAGGATACGATGTTGATCCCTGTGTTGATTAGGTTCAGTGATTTTAAAATTGTAAATCCCACATTGACCTCTTCGACGGGATCACCCGTCAAAGAGACACGAATTGTATCTCCGATACCTTCAGCAAGCAAAGTCCCGATCCCCACTGATGATTTAATGGTACCCTGGCGGACTGGACCGGCTTCTGTTACCCCAAGATGCAGAGGGTAATCGTATTTTT
>CAYTLS010000001.1:0-24899 GCA_964438745.1 uncultured bacterium | reverse complement strand
ATATGCCCGGCAATGAACCAGCAGGTCCAGGGCAACAAGGTTGCTAATACATAAAAGAGAACGGGGTGTTTAAATTTTTTAATAATCATAATGACTCCTTTTTTTGTTTTTTTTAATTGCTGCCTAAATATTTGCAAAAAAAAGGAGGTATGCGCCCAATCCTGTTGGTTTGGACTTTTTTGAGGTACAACCCTGTAGGATTGCAAGTATAAATGAAATATTTTCAGTAGGTTATGTTGTATGAGGAGAATTCAAAAAAATATTAGTTTTTTGTTTAAGCAGGTAAATTCGCCAGATATTTGGAAGGAGTTGTGCCTTTTTGTTTTTTAAAAACATAGTTAAAAGAAGATTTTGAATTGAACCCGGCATCCAGTGCATGGGCAAAAAGAGAGAAATTTTTATTGGTTGTGGCCTTTTGAATGAATTCATCAATCCGGTATTGATTCACAAAATCATGAAAGTTCATAGCTGCATACTGATTGATAATTTGAGAGAGATGATTGGGCGAAACATCAAGACTGCCGGCCAGCTCGCTCAAGGTCAGTTTCGGATTGGTATAAGGCTTTTCCTGCTGCATTAGTTTTTCCAGCCGCTGGTGAATATCTTCGGCAACCTCCGGTTTGAGCCCGGATTTTTTGTATTCCCCTTTGGGTTTGGTCTTTACCAATCGGTTATTTTTATCCTTTTCGGTAAAGATATTTTGGTGACGAATGCCGAAGTAGCCAATACATATCACATAAAAAACCACCAAAATGTAAAATATAAAATCAGCATTAAAGGAAAAAGCGATGTTGAGACCATCTTGTAAAATAACTACAGCCGCAGCGGTTAAATAGAGTAAGCCGGTGCCGTAAATACAGTATTTCAGCCAATTGAGACTAATGCGATTATCATAGGAAAAGTTGTCATCTTTTAATTTCTCATATTTACCGATTCCCAGGTAAGCCAAAACAGGATAGACCAGTCCGGAAATAATGAAAGCAACCAAAGAAATTGTCGTAAACACGGAAAAATCATCAACGAGACCTTTGTCCACCATTATTTTTTCTTCCGGTGAATAAAAAAAATAAAACCGGCACATGTACAACCAGGATAAAAGGGCCGGTGCAAAATGCAGATAGTCCACTTTTCTTATTTCTGTTTCATCCCGAAATGAATAGAGGACATAAAGAAAGAGCATGGGCCCGTGTAGCAATGGTATTGGTAAAGTTATCCCGATCAGGTGTGGATACTTTGACCAGAAATCAAGGGAATATAGATAGTAACTTGTTAAATGAACACCAATGATGCTTAGCCAGATGGCAAGAATAATATCCGGCAGACTTTTTTCTTTTTTTGCTGTCAGTAAGAGCGACAGAAAGAAGGACAGGAAAATTCCGATTGTGAAAATAGTATTCATAATGTGATTGTTTCTATTCAAAATGGATTAAAAAAATAACAAAACGGGAAGACAAAAATCGAATTTAAATTAAGTAAAACATCTGATTTTTATCAATGAAAAATATTTGGTTCCTAAAAATTAATTGTATTTGACTCCTTCTTTTCGAAATATTAGTAATTCTCTAACATTCTGGTTGCTAATTTGTTTGCGAGGTATTAGTTTTTCCTATGATATCATTTAAAGACGCCAGTTGTACATTTGATGACCGTGGAGGAATAAAAGAAGCCAATTTTACGATCAATGCCGGCGACTTTGTATTTCTGACCGGTCCGTCGGGTGCTGGCAAATCAACGATCCTGCGTTTAATTTATATGGATGTAAAACCAGACAAGGGTGAAGTGGTTTTCCAGCAATATTCCAGCAAAAAAATTTCCCGTAAGGATTTACCTTATTTACGGCGTAAAGTCGGCATGTTATTCCAGGACTTCCGACTTCTTCCGGACCGCAATGTTTATCAGAATGTGGCTTTGGCACTTTATGCTGCAAATTATAAGACCAAGAATATTAAGGAAAGAGCTGAGGAAATGCTGGAAAAACTGGATGTAGCCGACAAGTGGTATCACAAACCCCACGAGTTATCCGGTGGTGAAAAACAGCGTGTAGCCCTGGCCCGCTCCCTGGCCATAGAGCCGAAAGTTCTCCTTGCTGATGAGCCAACAGGAAATCTTGATCCCCGCGTC
This sequence comes from uncultured bacterium, assembly GCA_964438745.1. Taxonomy (GTDB): domain Bacteria; phylum Fidelibacterota; class UBA2242; order UBA2242; family JAFGTP01; genus JAFGTP01. Next base: position 22,778 of record CAYTLS010000001.1, on the reverse strand, counting down.
AGTATCGAACTGGTGAAATTATTATACAAAATTAATCAATCAGGAACATCGGTAATTATGGCGACTCATGATTATGATCTAATCAACCGGGTGCCCAAATATCGGCTGTTTCAAATCAGCAAATCAAAAATAGTGAGTGCCACCTGATGGTATTTTGGTTTTTATTCAAAGAAGGATTCCACGGATTGGTGCGGTCAAAATATGCCGGCGCCTTTACGATATTGATCATTTGGATTGCCCTCATTATTGTGGGGCTTAGTTTTATCGGCGCCCGTGACACATTGGCGGCTGTCAATAAGATTCGTTCGCAATTTGATATTGATATATTTCTGCATAAAAATGTTACAGAGGAAGAAATCAGCGATTTTCGTACTTTTCTGGAAAACCGTGATGAGGTGGAAAGCATTAAGTTTATTTCTGCCAGGGAAGCGGCTGAATTATTCAGAGCGGAATTTGGTGAAGATATACTGGATGTGCTGGAATACAATCCTCTGCCGCCTTCTTTTACTATTTCTCTGCTGCCCAATTACAGAAATGCAACCTCGGTGGAAAGTATTACCACTAATTTTCGCAAACATGAGGCGGTGGATGAGATCAAGTACCGCAAGAAATTTTTATATCTGATGGAAAAATATCAGCGCAGTATTATGATTGTCATATTGGTCATATTTCTGTTTCTCACGATAATCTCCGTATTACTGATTTCTCATTCTATAAAAATGTCTATTTTTGCCCGTCGCGAGATCGTGGAAACCATGAAACTGATCGGCGCCACGGATAATTTTATTCGTGTGCCTTTCCTGATCGAAGGATTTCTGGAAGGGCTGATCGCTTCTATCCTGAGTTCCCTTTTTATTTTTGTAATTGCCAAAGTGCAGAATGATTATTTCCAGACAGTTTTCAACTATCATATTGAGTTGAATATCCGTTTTTATTTTACTATGGTTATCATCGGTTCTTTGATGGGATTTTTGGGAAGTATAAAAGCCATTAAAAAATTTCTGTAATCAACAGACCATTATCTTTTTTGAGATATACAAAATAACGATCAATAGAATAAAAATTGTAAATAGCAAAGGGTTTTTATGAGGAAAGAAATTCATACAGAAAATGCACCGGCGGCAATTGGTCCCTATTCACAGGCGGTTGAAAAAGGTGGAATGTTATTTTGTTCCGGACAAATACCCATTGACCCGACAACCGGACTTTTGATTGATGATGATATTAGTCGCGCAACCCACCAATCACTGAAAAATCTGATTGCTGTGGTAAAGGGTGCAAATTACAAAGTGGAAGACATCGTTAAGGTCAATGTTTATGTAAAGTCAATGGAAGATTTTTCTGCTGTCAACGAGGTCTATAAAGAATATTTTTCAGAAACCAAACCAGCCAGAGCCCTGGTTGAAGTATCCGAACTGCCGAAAAATGCGCTGATTGAAATAGAAGCAGTTGCTATCAAATAAGTAAATTCGAACAGTCCCATTTTTTTAGTTGCATGTAGGATCGTCTGTATCCCTTTCGCAGTAGCAGTTTAATACCGGTAGTGGTCCTAGGAAAAGTAATATAAATGGTAAAATCCGATATCATCCGTAAGCCTTCAAAAATATTATTAAAAATTCTGCAATAATCCCTTTGAAAAGGATTAGTATTTTAGTGACATTTTTAGTATAATTCCGGTTATTTAAAAATGAACAGGATAGCTATGGAATCAATTCAAGAGATTTATAAAATCGGCCGCGGCCCCTCAAGCTCCCATACAATGGGTCCTAATCAGGCGGCAAAATATTTTCACTCACAGTACAGTAATGCCGAAAAGTTCAGGATAACACTTTACGGAAGTCTGGCGGCTACCGGGAAGGGGCATCTGACGGATTATGCGATTAAAAAAGGACTGGGAGAGGCTGAAACAGAGATTATCTGGAAACCGGATATTTTTTTACCGCAACATCCCAATGGTATGACTTTTCAAGCTTATGATAATCAGAAAAAATTATTGGGTGAGTGGACTTGCTTCAGTGTCGGTGGAGGTTCGGTCACCGATTTTTCAGTGACAAATAAAATACAATCGCTTTATAAATTGACAACAATGACGGATATTTTGGAATGGTGCCGGCAGACCGGTAAAAATATTTGGGAATTAGTCGCTATCTCTGAACAAAAAGGTATCTGGGATTACTTAGCCAGGATCTGGCAAATCATGCAAAAGAGCATTCACGAAGGTATTGAAGAGGAAGGTACCCTCCCCGGAGAACTTGGACTGCGTCGCAAAGCGGCAGCTTACCACATCAAAGCGCAATCGCAACGGGATTCCCTGAAACGGCGCTCTTTGTTATTTGCCTATGCCCTGGCTGTGGCCGAGCAAAATGCCGCCGGTGAGATTGTTGTTACCGCCCCCACATGTGGCTCCTGTGGCGTACTGCCGGCTGTGCTCTACATTATACAGAAAAATAATAAATTCAGCGATCAAAAAATTTTGAGAGCCCTGGCGACGGCCGGTATTATTGGTAATCTGGTTAAGCATAATGCGTCAATTTCCGGCGCTGAAGTTGGTTGTCAGGGAGAAATTGGTACTGCCTGTGCGATGGCCGCCGGTGCCGCGACCCAATTATTTGGTGGCAGTCCCAATCAGATAGAATATGCCGCGGAAATGGGTATGGAGCATCACCTTGGCCTGACCTGTGATCCGGTCATGGGATTGGTCCAGATTCCCTGTATTGAGCGGAATGCTTTTGCCGCTTCCCGCGCTCTGGACGCCAATAGTTTCGCTATTATTTCCGATGGAATACATTATGTCCATTTTGATAAAGTCGTCAAGACCATGAAGCAAACCGGCGATGATCTGCCCCATCTCTATAAAGAAACTTCCGAGGGTGGCCTGGCTAAACATTGTGACTGCTGATTAAGCTTTTATTTTTTGGCCAAATAATTTTTGAAATATTTTTGAGAAGGGTAGTTTTACATATTTTGGAAGTTTATTATGCCGCTTTTTGATGGTCAGAAATATCCAGCGGTGCTCGAAGATATTAAAAGCAGCTGTAAGATCCCAAAGGGGCGGAACCAGGTAGGTAATCCGTTTGCCCACCCGGCTTAATTCATTATGAAATTTTTGTGGATCCTCAATATGCTCTATGGTATGACTACAGAGAATATTGCCAAACTGTTCAGGTTGAAATGGCAGGTTATAAATATCTTCTAATAAAACAAAGTTTTTTACGCTGCTGTGTTTAACGATATCAGCATTGATTTTTCCGCATTCTGTATAGCCACAACATATATTCAAATCCCATGAATCCCTGGCAATGTGTAATTCTTTAAGTAGCCCGTAACTCAAATCATTCAATAATATTAAAAACAATATTACAAACCAGGTAAAGAGAATAAAAATAATAAATGTACTCATAAATCCCTGTAATTTTAGTTATGTAAGATAGCAAGATAGTGTAAACAAAGGTTAAATAAATTTTAATATAACGGTAACGTGTGGATGCAAAAAAATGCTGCAAACTAAAATAATTATTTATTTTGGGACGTCAGAATTATTAAATTTATTGGTAAAGTTTTAATCATAATCACGGAATGGTCCATGTTTTTAAGCATTTCTAGAAAAATTATTGTAATCATCATTTTGCTCTTAGTAAATCTTGAATCTTTACAAGCCGAGATCATAAAAATCGGTATCAGCCACTCAATTCCACCTTATGTAATAAAAGAAGAAAACAGGGGGATTGAACTGGAAATACTTCAAACCGCTTTCACCTTTAGTAATCATGAAGTGGTTCCGGTTTATTTGCCGCTGGCCAGAACTTTTTCCAAACTCTCTAGCGGACAGATTGACGGCACCATCAATATCAGAGAAGGAGTTGTGAAAAATGTATTTTATACTCCTGTTGTGATCAGATTTAATAATTGCGCCATCAGCCTGAAGAAAAAAAATTATCCTGATACCATTTCAATCGATTTTCTAAAAGATAAACATGTGCTGGCCTTTCAGCGGGCGCGCACATTGCTTGGAGATGAATTTCGGGAAATGGCTGAAGATAATGAGCACTATTACGAATATGCGCATCAGGCTAACCAGGTTTACCGGTTATTTCTGGAACGGGATGCCGACCTGATTGTGTTGGAAAGACGGATCTTTGACTACCTGCGTAAAAAAGTCCGGAACGAGATTGGAAATAAAGCAAATGAACCGGTCAGATTTCATTATCTGTTTCCACCGACAGAATACAAATTCGCTTTTCGGGAAAGAGGAATTCGTGATGATTTCAATAAGGGGCTGGAAACTATTGTCAAAAATGGTACATATCAGAAGATATTGCAAAAATACACCGATACTACCGAACCATTAAAATAAACTTACCTTCCCTGACAGGTTCAGTTGTCCTGTTGTGGACAATTCTCATAATTGTCGGGAACATATAACGCAGATTATCTACGAAACCGGATAATGGGAATTATTTTTTCCAGGAGCAGGATACCTGATTAGTAAAAAGTTAACAAGGAACTGCAATCCCTTGTCCCATTGTCATTTTTTTTAATATTACAGGAAAGTATGACAGCAAATTCTAAAGGGGTATTTGTTTGAATTCCGGTAAAGAGGAGACATTTTCCCGGCAGAAGTCATTGAAAATTTCCAGCCTTCTCAACACTTCCTGGGATATGACATGTTCCATTCGGCAAGCACAATTTACGGCCTCATTTTTTTCCATTTGCAAAGATTCCATTAAAAATTCAGATAGAATTTTTCGCTTTTGAAGGACATCATCAACAATCTTTTGCCCTTTTTGGGACAGGCTGATATGTTTATTGGCATCGAATTTTATATAATTATTTTCTTCAAGACGGCTCAATGTAATAGAGACACTACCCCTTGTAATATTTAATTTTTTGGATATATCTGTTGTGCGGGCATAGCCCTGCTCATCCAATAATTGATGCACTGCCATGAGATGATGAACACTACTGTGTTTCAATACTCCCGCTTCAATTTTCTGCCAATGTGTACTCATATTAATCCCTGGTTGTATTATTCATAAAACAAATGTTAATATCGTAATTTAGGCGGTTATGGTTCTCTATGCAATGAAAAAAAATGGTTTGTTTTCTCATGAAAAAATTGTTGCGCCAATATATTAGCCTGAATTAGTCATGAATTTTCAAGGTTTTTAACAGCAGGAAAGGTATCGGCGCAAAATGGGCATCGGTCATATTTTTAGAAACAATGCAGATTTACTCATTTTATTTTATTCGGCGGTAATTTTTTTTTCGATTTTTCTTAAAACAATTGTAGCTTTTAGCGAAAACATAAGGAAAATAAAATGGAATGGTACCTGACATTTGTAAAGACCCATGGAATCTTGGCTGCGATTATACAATTTGCTATTTTGGGAACTCTGGGAGAATATATCTCTCGGTGGATTGTAGGACGAAAAATCGATAATCCTTTTTCCGGTCTGGAAATGCTCTGGAAAATGACGGAGTGGGGAATCCTGGCTATTCTGATCAAATATGCTTTTGCCGGATACCAGGGATTTATTGATCACTTAATTGCACATCAATATTTACCACCAATGACCGGATTGATGAGAAGTTTTGCTCTTTCAGTTTCCATGAATTTACAATTTGGTTTATTTCTTGTGATTTTTCACCGGGTGCTTGATAATTTATTCAAGAAAAATAAAAACTGGGACAATATCGATAAAGGGTTATATTCTTTGCTTTGGTTCTGGATACCGGCGCATACGATTACTTTTTCTTTACCGAAAAATTATCAAATCGGTCTGGCTGCTCTATGGTCAGTTATGTTGGGAATTATTCTTGGATTTTTTAACAGAAAGAGGAGTTAATATTTTGAAAACCTTATTCAAATTTATTTTGATATCTATATTAGTCTTAAGCGCATTGGCCTTTGTTTTTTATCAAAGTTCATTTTACAAAAAATATGTCGATGAGCATTTTGCTGACGAAGTATTACCAAAATGGGAATCCGTTTTGGAAAAATCTTATCTTTATGATAATTCAAATCTGGATCGTCTTCCCTACAAATTTAATCGCAGTATCAGTGTAAAACTGAACCGGCAGGCTGTTTATAATCCCAAAGACACACGAAAATTATTCAATGATTTTGTGGCCGAATATACAGCCACGACTGATACACTATCGCTTATGCTATTTCCCTTAAAAACCTATGGAATCAAATTTTATATTGCTGATATTGAGGATAATGGACCGGTTCTTATTTTCAAAAATGGTGAGATTATAGATAATTATTCTGAATTGCGCGAACAGATCATGAAAAAAGATATTAAACGGGCAGCAGAAAAAAAGGCGGAAAAAGAACGGGAAAAAAAACAAACCAAGGATAAAAAACTGGCGCAAAAGGCTTTTGGATTTATCAATTTTGGCGATACTATAGAAGAAGCAAATTTAAAATTTGAAGAGGATCCACGGATCAAAGTCGAAGAATTAATGATCAACAACCCCATTTATAAAGTGAATTTGGGTGACTATAAATATAATCTCAAACCGGTCTACAAAAATGATAAGTTATACTTGATCAACCTGGTTAGTAACGGTTATTTGGGCACACAATACAACTCGGAACTTAAAGAAAACTGGGAAAATATTATTGATTATTATAACCGATTGCATGGGTTAACAGATACAAAATTTATTGAAAAATCAGAATTAGAAGAAGAATTTATCGAATGGACAGCGGAATGGAAGATTGATAAGAAAAGTATCCAGGTAGGATTGAGCCAAAATAATGGCCGGTATCACGTCGTGATCTGGATCAGTCATGAAGACTATTCAGTTGATAAATTTTAATAAAAACACAAAAGTTAACCCCTAAAAATCCCAAAGCCTTCAATAAATGAAGGCTTTCAACTTTTTGGTAAGTTTGGCAGTTGTTTGGGACTCAGTATTAAAATAATTAAAATTAATCTAAAATCAAAAAACAATTCCACTTTCCGGCTATTTATTTGAACGTTGATTCCCCATTCTATTTATTTATTACCTTATTACTGTTTTTATTCCTTTTAAGTTTTAATGCTGTTGTGTTATTGTTAAGTATAAGGTGTGACATCAATTATGATTTTTTACAATTTAATAAGCGGATTAATAAAGTATAAAAAATTTACTTTTGATGACAACTTTTACAAATCATGATAAGTCGTAAGCCTGTATTTATTGAAATAAAGGAAAGGCATTAAAAATGAAGATATTGAATGTTTTGTTCGGAATGACACTGATACTGGTTTTAAGTACTCAGGTCTTTGCAATTAGCCCTAAAATTACCAATGAAAGATTTGCACTTGGGGCTATGTCATTATGTGCTTTAAATGAAACACTTCAGGGAAAAGAATCACTGGATGTTTTTGTATTAGGCAATGTCGATGTTGCTGAAGAGTTGAAAATATTTCTTGACCAAAGAGTTGGATTTATTAAATTGAATTCCATCACTGCTGGTGATGAACTGCCGAGTGAAAATCCGGATGTCCTTTTGGTTTGTGATGAAGCCAAATGTAAACAAGCTATTCGGTATTGTCGCGATAATAAAGTTTTCAGTGTGACCAATGTTTCTGAGTTATGCCAAAAAGGACTTTCCTCTGCGATCGTAACCCGAAAAACAGCACCAAATGAAAATAAATATTCAATGACCGCTGTTTTTGCCAAAATTAATAAAGAAGCCTTGTTTGCTGAAGGTATGGTTTTCAATCCCCAGGTAATGGATATTGCTAAACCGGTTGAAGAAAACAAGTTTGAAAAAGATCTTGTAATGGTTCAACTTTATTAGTCTTTAATTATATTTTTGAAAATTTGATTCCTTTTCCAATGAGTATAAATAATATGTTTTATTTGGTAAGTTTGGCAGTTGTTTAGGCTCAAAAAGAGAAGGCATAAAAATTAAAAAGCAATCTTTTATAAGGTTGCTTTTTTGTTTATAAACAATTTATTAAACCGAAAAAAAATTAAAAAAAATAAAAGTTTTTTGACAACTTTTAATCAGGTTGTAAGTCTCAAGTCTGTAAATAAATTAATAAGATAAACGAAAGGGAATTGTTATGAAGAAATTAAATTTAACACTGGTTTTAGTACTTGTCTTAACACTGACTGTACAGACTTTTGCAGGTGATTTTCGCCTTACAAACAAAAGATTTGCATTGGGTGCAATGTCGCTTGTTGCTTTGAATGAAACATTACAGACCAGGGATGAAGTGACAGTTCATGTTATCGGTGATCAATATGTAGCTGAAGAACTGGTTATTTACAATGGCCAAAGAGTTGGAGCCGCAACCCTGATAAAGATCACATGCAGCACCGATCTTCCCATCAATAAGCCGGATGTAATTCTTGTTACTGAGAGTGCCGATGTCAAGGAAGTTGCAGAATATTGCCGGAATAACAGTGTCTTCAGTATTGCCAATAATACGGATGCTTGTCGTCAGGGAATTTCAACTGCTGTTGCCGCAAGACTACCATTAACACTGGAACATCCATACTCTATCAGCACAGTCTATGCTACAATAAATACTTCCTCATTGTTTGCAGAAGGCATGAAACTAAACGACCAGGTCAAAGATGTTTCAAAAGAAATTGAAGGATCAGGGTATAATGATGAGTTAGCCGTCATTCAACTTTACTAACTTACCAATTAATAACATGATTACTCACGGAGCAGCTCATTATGGGCTGCTCTTTTTTTATATTAGCTATCGATCTTAATAATTCATAGACTGATATTCAGGTTAATCCCAATAGTTTTTGAAGGAAAGGTATCGGCAGATTAAACTTCTGTTTTTTTTATTTAAAATAAACAATTATCTTTTTTCATGAATATTTTTGTTTTAGATAAGGATATTGAAAAATGTGTAGCATACCATGCCGACCAGCATGTCATCAAAATGATATTGGAGTATGCGCAAATGCTTTGTACCGTCCTCAATGAGAATGGGATAGTTGCACCTTATAAATCAACGCACCGGAAACATCCCTGTACACTCTGGGCTGGATTATCCTTATCCAACTGGAAGTGGTTACGGAAATTGGGGCTGGCGCTGAATGAAGAATATAAATATCGTTATGAAAAAATTAAGGATCACAAATCTGCCAGCATTATCAAGACACTTCCGGAACCGCCAATAAGAGATATCGGATTAACAGAATTCCCCCAAGCAATGCCTGACGAATTTAAAGTCAGGGAAAACCCGGTTCAGGGCTATCGAAATTTTTATATTTATGATAAATCCAGGTTTGCCAAATGGACCAAACGACCGGTGCCGGATTGGTATAAAAAAACAAAACCCTGATAGGTGTCAGGCGTCACCCCAGGGCTTTTTAAATTGTTAATGAATTCTATAAAATATTTATCTGTCAGTAACTTCTGGTATTGGCCGGTTTCATAAGGTTGGAACAGCAGAGCTTATTTTTGCCGTTTTCCGGAATCTCTCAAATTCACCAAATCATCAGGAAAAGGATTCAGGAAAATCTGATCTTTTACGAACTGGCTGTCAAAGCGAATCGCATAGGATTTGAGCAAGTGGATGACAGTGGTCAGAGGAACACGTTCATCACGATATTCCTCGACAGTATTGAGAAAAAACTTTTTTTCATTAGATGATAAATTTTGTGAAAAACCGCCAAAAATATGGTGAATAGAATTGATATTGTTCGCGGGCTTGACAGCTTTTGCCAATATTTGAATAAGATTGGATTCATAGAGCGTATATACTTCCGGGACTGGTAACTTGTCATGGTTTGCTACGATCTTTCCACCGGTACGGTAGGCAGACTGGTTGTAGGCCAGAAACAGATATTTGTGGCGGGTGTGAAATTCCACAAGGGCTTTCATAGTGTTTTCTTTTTTAGTCGCCCGAAAGCGAGTGTTGACGTATAATTTTGTCAGGAAATGTTCACGAATCTGCAGGTTTTTCAGCCGGCCTTCATCTTCAACTGCAGCGCTGGGGAAATAGATTTCCAATTGGCCGCCAAAAAATCCCTGTCCCCGGTTTGAAGAAGAAAGTTTGCTGAGATTATGATAAATCTTTACATCATTGATTCCACAGGAGGGCGAACGGTTTTTCATAATGAAGCCATCGATGTCATTATGGGAAGAAAGAAAGTCCCGTGTGAAGGCTGCCATTTTTTCAGTGACATCTATTTCTTCCGCCGGTTGAATCATGCGAATCTCTTCTCCATCGCGCCCGAGTCTCACCGGTTGCCTGGGGATTCCCAGGCCAATTTCAACTTCCGGGCAGACTGTGATTATCTCAGCGAATTCTTTCATTTTATCAACAAATTTATCCGGTATTGTTTGACCATTATAGCGACAATTTTCAAAACCTAAACATTTACTAACTATAATTTTGGGCTTCATAACTTCCTCTTTTAATTGATTTAACAAAATATTTACATTGACTTAACCTAAACCATATCTTTGAAGTTTAATTTAGTATAGCAAAAAAAATGAATTTATGAAACAAGAAAGGATGAATATGACGAAAAATATTTTAATCGTAGATGACGAAGAAGATATTCGGAAATTAGTCAGTTTAAATCTGAAAAAGAATAATTTTAATGCTCTCGAGGCGGAAGATGGTGTAGCGGCCTTAAAAATTATTGATACCGAGAGTATCGATATGATTTTGCTGGATGTAATGATGCCGGAAAAGGACGGTTATGATGTTTGTAAGGAACTGCGCAAAAATAATAACAATGTTCCCATCGTATTTCTAACGGCTAAAGATTCAGAATTCGATGAAGTACTGGGGCTGGAACTGGGAGCTGACGATTATATCAAAAAACCCTTTAGCATGAAAAGCCTGATGTCCAGAATGAAAACAATTTTTCGTCGGGTCGAAGAGCCAACACCGGAAAAGGAAAAGATCAAAGTCTATGATATCGAAATCAATAAAAGCGATTATACCGTAAAAATTCAGGGAGAGAGTCTCTTTTTTCCAAGAAAGGAATTTGAAATTTTGGCTTTTCTGGCCTCTCATCCCAATAAGGTGTTTCCGCGGGATTTTCTGCTTAGTCGAATCTGGCAGGAAGATACCTATGTGGTTGATCGAACAATTGATGTCCATATTGGCCGGATCCGCAAAAAAATGGGCAGTCATGCCGGGTATATAAAAACAGTGGTAGGTGTCGGTTATAAATTTATTCTTGAAAATTAGCTAAAACTTAACAATTCTTTAATTTAATTTTAACTACCCGTTCGTATAATTGCGCCGGGTTTAGTTATTAATTTAAAATGATTGGACAAAGAAGTGAAGTTTCAAAGAATTGTTGTTGTGGGGTGGATATTATTGACTTATTTATGGGCCGGCGAAGAGAACGAACACATTAAAATTACAGGTAATGCTATCTGCGATTTTTATTATATCAATGATGCTGAAGAGGATGTTCATGCGAATTACAAACCAAAAATGTTGAGGCAGGTGTATACCAATGAGCGCAGTGGATTTCAATTTCGCCGAATTTATCTGACTTTTGATAAAAAAATTGATGAAGCATTTTCAACACGGGTGAGATTCAGTATGAGTAATACGGATTACAGTTACTCCAAAATGACGCCCAGTGTCAAGGATGCCTATTTGAAATGGCAGGTCACCCCTGATCACTCGGCTTATTTTGGGATCAGTGGTAGCCCGGCCTTCAAGGAAATTGAAAAATTCTGGGGGTTTCGTCATTTGGATAAGACGGCATCGGACTATTTTGGTATTCGCAGCAGCCGGGATTTTGGTATCGCAGCTAAAGAAAAAGTTTTCAGCCATCTGAATTATCATTTTTTCTTTGGAAACGGAGAGTCCAACGCCTCGGAACGCTGGGGACGCGTCGATAAACTTTACAGTCTAAGTCTGAGTCAGGAATTCGCTAACCATTTCTTTTACCAATTTTATACGGACTACCGCCTTTCCAAAGAGGGAGTGGATGATGAATTTACCGGTCAAATATTTACCGGTTACAGATCCGATAAATTTAGATTTGGAATTCAATACACTTATCAGGAAAATAAATTGATGCGATCTGAAAAAAAAGGTGATATTCATCTGATTTCAGTTCCAGTCATTTATAATTATATTGACAAAGTGAGTTTTGTGTTTCGTTATAGTCATTATACAGTAGAGGAAGAAAGAAATTATACCCAGCGATCCTTTATTGGTGGCTTCGAATATAACATTCGCCGGGATATTTCCATAATGCCCAATATTTTGTACAATGATTACGATCTGGAGGATCTGCCCGGTAGAGGAAAAGATGTAATAACGAGGCTCACATTAGCCTACAAATTTAAATAAACAGGAATAATTTATGACCAGAATATCCAGCTTCTTTTTAAAAATATTTTCAGCATTTTTCTTTATAATTCTACTCCTGCTGATATTGACTCTTTTTACTACTTTTCGGGTCACCAAGAGTAATTATATCAACATTTTAAAAACAGAATTAAAAAAAGTAAATCTGGCGCTATCGGATCAGGTGGTACAACATTTCGAGGACGGCAATCTGGACCGGTTTGTGAAAGAAAAGGGAAATAAACTTAATATTCGAATCACGGTTGTCGATACAATGGGGGTTGTGCTGGGCGATTCTGAACACAATCCTGAAAAAATGGAAAACCATCGTTATCGTGATGAGATCGATTATGCTTTTCAAACTAAAGAAGTCAGATCTTCCCTCCGTTACAGTAGTACCTTAAAAAAAGAAATGTTGTATGTGGCCCAGCCTCTTAAAAAAGAGAATGAAATTATCGGCGTCATCCGAACGAGTATGTTCCTTGAAAATATTAATGAAATTATCAGTGACCTCAGAACCAAACTATTGCGAGCCAGTTATTTGGTTTTTTTTATTGCCCTGATAGTAGCTATTTTTATGAGTCGAAATTTTTCCACGCCGATCACAAAATTAAAAAATGCCGCTCTCAGCGTTTCCAATGGCAATCTTTCTACCCGGGTTGATATTAATAGTCGCGGCGATCTGCGTACCTTTGCTGATAGTTTCAATGAGATGACGTCGAGAATTCAAAGCCTTTTTAACCGTATTGAAAGTGAAAAGGAAACGCTGAATTGCTTGCTGGAATCCATTAAAGAAGGAATTTGCGTATTAAACAACCAGGGAAACATAATCCTGGCAAATCCTGAAATGGTCAGAATCACTGAAACAGACCTGGTAGGGAAAAATTATTCGGAAATATTTAAGGGGAAATATTTTAAGCGCGTGATTGAAAAAGTCCTGAAAAACGAAACCGTCGCTATGGAAACTATCAAATGGAATAACAAAGATTTTATCGTGTCCCTGGCCAAAGTTGAATCAAAAGGGGATATTATCCTGAGTTTGAAAAATATTACAGATATGAAGCAACTGGAGCAGATAAAAAAGGATTTTGTTTCCAATGTGAGCCATGAATTGCGCACCCCACTGACAGCAATAAAAGGTTTTGTAGAAACGCTGCAGGATGAAGAGACAGACGAAACGAAAAAGCATTACTTTGAAATTCTGGAAAAACATACTGATCGCTTGATCTATATTGTCAAGGATTTGCTGGTACTGTCCAATCTTGAATCCCGTAAGTCTAAACTGGATATTGAAAAGGTTAATCTGGAAGAATTAATCGATGATGTGGAAAAAGTTGTCGATATGAAAATCCAATCCAAAAAGCTTACTTTTGCAGTAACGCTTGATCCTGAGGTGAAAGAAATTGATGGCGACCGCTTTAAACTGGAGCAGTTGTTTATCAACCTGATTGATAATTCTGCCAAGTATACGGATCAGGGAGGGATTTACGTTTCCAGCCACAAAATAAAGAATAAATTAAGAATCATTATTAAAGATACAGGCATTGGTATACCGTCGAAACATCTGGGGCGGATTTTTGAGCGTTTTTATGTCGTTGATAAGTCCAGATCACGGAAGATGGGAGGCACCGGTCTGGGATTATCCATTGTCAAGCATATTGTCATGCAACATAATGGAAAACTGGATGTCAAAAGTGAAAAAAATGTGGGCACGGAATTTATTATTGATTTGCCAATATCCAGACACTAGCCTTTTTTATCGAAATGAAGAAGTCGATTATTTGAAAATTTTCTGAATATAGGTATTCCAGATCGAATCCCAGGTGAAGTTTTTCATGATTTTACCGAACATCCTTTGGTTCTTTTGCGGATTGGCCAGAATCTCCTCGTAGATCTTATCTGCGCTTTCTTTGACCGGCTCCAGGTCAGAAATATAGATTGCATTATCACCGGAAATTTCCTGGAAAACCTCAAGTTCTGACAGGACCAGGGGTGTTTTCACGATGCCGGCTTCCAGTAACGGCATACCAAAGCCTTCATCTTTACTCAGAAGCATGACCATCATCGATATCTGAAAAAGATCGTGAACCATCTGTCGGTTGCCTACTTCTCCAATCTGAATATCCTCTACTATTTCATGTAGAAACAGAATATTTTTTTCTAACTGACGGTCTTTGACATATTCTTTGATTGTTGTATAATAATCAATAGAAACCGGGTCAGAAAAATCAGGTGAACCGGCAATGACAGCTGTAATGTTAGTATCCCTGGCGGCTAATGCTCCAATGATGTCAATGGTACGATTCAGATTTTTTCGTGGTAATATCCGGACAGGTACCAGGATCATTTTAGATATTTGTTCGGCACTGAGCCGGTTCAGGAATTGATGGGTGGAATCATGTAGATTGAGAAAGCCGGTGAGATTGATTCCGTTTGGAATAATTTCAATTTTATTGGGAGGTAACTCCAACAACTTTACCGCTTGTTTTTTTCGAAACCGGGAAATGGTAATATAAGTCACGTTTTTTGAGGCTGTGCGAAGAATGGACCATGGTTTTCGATTGAACAGATTCTGCTTATAATCTTCCATTAGCCAGGCCATGTCATGAATCCATACATAAAAGTTTTTATGAGGATTATTATTGATGTAATTGTGTAATGCTTCAGTAGCAACCAAGTTAAAAGGCATCGTCATCATGTTATGGATAATGATATTTTCAATATCGCCAATATGTGTAACCAGTTTTTTTTCAAAATTTGTTACCGCCAGTTCATAATTCTCCGGCAGTGATCCGCTGGTCAGCATTTTTTGCATATTTTTCACGTAAGGATTCCCGGGGAATAGTTCCGGAATATTAGTGGTTTTAATATTTTTATTGTTAATATTGCCTTTCCCGGTCAGCATAGAGACATACCAGCCATTTTTGGCAAACAGTTGTGCCAGGGGTTCCAGCATAAATTCCACACCGCCGACCACCGGTGGTATTGAGTAATGAAGCATTACGAGTTGTCTGATCTGTGTCATATTTTTGTTCCAGTTTGAAGGATTTTTTTAATCCAACAAATATATTAATATTCCTTTAGTTTAAAAATAAAATATTGGTTGTATTTCTTCCTTTATTCCTTTAAAATAAATTATGTTAAAAATAAAGTTAAATATCAACACAATGACGGCATTATTGCTTATCATATTATTCACTGCCGGATGTTCAAAGCAAGAAAAATGGACAACTGAATCATCAATAGCACGAGAAAATTTTCTAAAAGGAAAAGACTTTCATAATGCTTTCAATCATGAAAAAGCCAAAGATCTCTATTTGGACGCGTTTCAGGCTGATTCCAATTTCGCGATCGTTTCATTGATGCTGGCGGATATTTATTATGATACAGGAGGCAAGGATAGTGTCAAATATTTTCTGAACAAAGCCTTCGAAAATATGCATAATGCCTCACGGTTTGAACAATTGCTGATTGCAAGAGCCCGGGCCAATTTTCAATTTAACCGGGAAAAAGCCTTACGAATCGAAGACTCTCTGCTAACTGAATTTCCAAATCGTCTGGATTCAAAAGTGATCAAGGCTCAGCAAGCATTCCGGCAGGCTGATTATACAAAGGCCCGCAAAGAATATTTTAATATTCTGGAAGATCATCCTCAATATGCCATGGCCTATAATATGGTTGGGTATACTTATGCTTTACAGGGATATTATCGGGACGCCCTCGAATATTTCCGCAAATATTTAGAAGTGGCGCCTAATATTCTGAACCCCTGGGACAGTTTAGCGGAATTTTATCTGATCACAGGCCGTTATCACGAAACGATCAAATTATTAAATAAACTGATTGATACGAAGAAAGAACTACTGAACCAGAATAAATTTATGTCCGCAACAATCTACTTGAAGATTGCCGATGCCTATAAATACCTGGGACAATATGATGAAGCGATTGGTCATGCCGAAATCGCGAAAGAACTTCATTCCCCGGTTCAGCAGATTCATCAGATCAATCATTTTCTGTTCAACCTTTATTATGAATTAAATGAAATCGATAAAATGCGGGTAGAATATGAACGCATAAAAGGGCAGATTTCCCGGTTTGAAGCTAATTATATGAAAATCATCCTGGATATTGCAGATAATAATTATGGGGCGGCCGAAAAAGAGATCAATAATTTTTATTCAAAAAACCAGAGCAAAAATAAGCATTATGTGAAATATATTGCGATACTCCAGGGCGAATTGGCTTTTGCCCGGGGAAATTATGCCATTGCAGCAGACAATTTTAAAACTGCCGCCGCCATACTATCAGATATTTATCCGGAAAAATTAGAGAATAAATATTATACCTCGCTGGGGAGAGACGGCAAGATTGATGAAGCGATAAAAGGGTTTTTGGAAATTCTCGAGAAGAATCCCAATAATCCGGTTTCCTTATTAAATATTAGCAAATTTTATCATCAACAGGGAAAAGACCAAAAAGCCGGATTTTACCTGGATCATTTTTTTAGTTTATGGTCTGGTGCGGACCCGGATTCTCCCATGATGAAAGAGGCAAAACAGTTGGCCCATGAATTGGATGGTGAACAGGGGCTTAGTACCTGATTTTGCAGATCATTTCCGGTTAATTCGGCAGTACATAAAAAAGAATTGAAAAAAAGTGGGACATCGAGCCCATTAATACGAATAAATGCCAGACCGCATGGCTGTATTTAACAGTTTTATTCAGATAAAAAATCGTTCCGGCTGTATAAAATAATCCGCCGATAAACAGCCACATAATTCCCCTGATATCCAACACGCTGAACATTTCTTTCATGGCAATGATCACTAACCAGCCCATGGCAATATAGATAAATGTAGAAATGCGGTTGAATCGATGGACAAAGAAAAATTTAAAAATGACGCCTAAAAAAGCCAGTCCCCAGATGACACCGAATAAACTCCATCCCCAGGGACCACGGAGACTTACCAGCAAATAAGGGGTGTATGTGCCGGCAATCAATAAATAAATCGAGGCATGATCAAATACTTTGAAAATAGATTTTACTCTTGGATTTCTAAATGCATGATAAAATGTGGAGGAGAGGTACAAGAGAATCATGGAACTACCATAGATCGAAAAACTCACTATCCGCCAGGTATCGCCCTCTTTAACTGCCAAAACAACTAGTATAACGAGAGCGGCAATTGCCAGGGCAGCGCCAATTCCGTGACTAATGGAATTGACTATTTCTTCTTTTTTATCATATTTAATGGGATCTTTTCCATCCATTATTTGTTCCTTACAGTTTATTAAAATTCTTTATAATTTTTCCTTAGGTATTTGAACCTCAACCTCAACCTTAACCTTAACCTTAACCTTATTTCTTGCCTTAGTCGTTATAGCCCTTGGGATTGTTGGATTGCCAGCGCCAGGCGTCCCGGCACATATCGTCAAGATCCATTTCGGCCTGCCAGCCCAGTTCCGTTTTTGCTTTTGCCGGATCTGCCCAGCATTCGGCAATATCGCCGGCGCGACGGTCAACTATCTTGTAAGGTACTTTTTTGCCGGATGCTTTTTCAAAAGCTGTAATCATTTGCAGAACACTGTAACCCTTGCCGGTTCCCAGGTTGTAAGTGACTTCACCGGGATTCTGGGATAATTTGTCCAGAGCGGCCAGATGGCCTTTAGCCAGGTCGGTGACATGGATATAGTCCCGAACGCCGGTACCGTCTACAGTTGGATAATCATCACCAAAAACAGACAGTCGCTGAAGTTTTCCAATGGCAACCTGTGATATGTAGGGCATTAGATTATTGGGAATGCCATTGGGATCTTCTCCGATTTTTCCCGATGAATGGGCGCCAATCGGATTAAAATAGCGTAGAATAGCGATATTCCATCTTTCATCGGCTTTATACAAGTCCCGTAAAATGGTTTCCATCGTTAGTTTCGTAGTGCCATAGGGATTGGTCGTTGAAACAGGGAAATTCTCCTTGATCGGTACACTTGCCGGATCGCCATAGACTGTTGCCGAGGAGCTAAAAACAATGTTTTTGACATTATATTTTCCCATCACATCGCAAAGCGTAATTGAGCCGGTAATATTGTTGTGATAATAGAGCAGCGGTTTCTCAACCGATTCACCAACCGCTTTGAGGGCGGCAAAATGAATGACCGCATCAAAGGAGTGTTTTTCAAAGACCTTTTCCAAAGCTGTTTTATCGAGAATATTCATTTCATAAAATGTCACTTCTTTGCCGGTAATTTCTGAAATGCGATTAACAGCTTCTTTATGACTATTGGATAGATTATCAACTATAACGATCTCATGGCCGGCATTTAATAATTCCACGGATGTATGGCTTCCGATATAGCCGGCTCCACCTGTCACTAAAATTTTCATGGGCGTCCTCTTTTCAATTTTGTTATACCATAATCGGGGAGTAAAAGTTAAAATTAAATCTAAGGATTACCAAAAATTATTTGTCATATTTTTGTAAAATTTAGTTTAATGTGATAGGGCTGATTAAACTGTCCGGAAAATACGAACAGTTGGACAGATTCTTCTACCACAAAAAAAACAAAATACGCTAAAAATGTTGCAACCGAGGGAAGTTATGGTGATTATTTTGTTACTTTTCTCTAATCTAGTTGTTTTAATAGATTTGAATCTGTGCATATTATGCACTAGTTCAAATTATTTACTAATATTGCTATTATTTAAATAGGGCTGCACCTCTGAATAGATTTTTTCTAATCAACAAAATTGCAAAATTATCATATTCTTTCTTCGTTGTGTTTAGAAAAAAATACCACTGCCATTAAAAATAAATTTTATTTAAAACTTTTTTTCCTTAAGGTGGGTCTAAGGGACAATTATGAAAAATGAAGAATTAATAGCAAACTATTTAGAAGGCGATATTTCCGCTTTCAATGTTCTGGTCAGAAAGCACCAGGGCCAACTGTTTAATTTTCTGCTTAAATATATTGGTGACCGGGAAGTGGCGGGGGATATCATGCAACAGACCTTTGTCCTGATGTATAAAAAATTAAAAAAGTTGAAAGAGCGGGAAAAATTTAAATCCTGGCTTTACTCTATTGCGATTAATCAGAGTAAAAATTATTTCCGCAAGAAAAGGGAAATAAATTTTTCAGAAATAACAATCAATGATGACCTGGAATTTAATCCTGGAAAAGAACATCAATTCAAAACCAATGATCAGACATCAAATTTAATAATAAAACAAGCATTGCAAACTATTCCCAGAGAACAACGTGTTGTTATTATCATGAAACAGTACCATAACCTGAAGTTCACTGAGATTGCATCTATTCTCAATGAACCGGTCAATACTGTGAAAGCGCGTATGTATTACGGACTGAATGCTCTTCGTAAAGTTATCGTGAAATGGGGAATAGGAAAGGAGGACCTCGGCTATGAAATGTAAAGATTATAAACGATTGATCATGGATATGATCTATGATGAGATCAGTCCGGATAACAAACAAAAAATAGAAGAGCATTTGCAGCACTGTGGCGAATGCCGGAAAAAATATCAAGAGTTGGTTACTGTTCCTGACTTTCTCAATCAATGGAAAGATGAACCGGTACCGGTACAATTGACATTCACTCAAGAAGAGAGTTCATGGGCAGCGATTCTCCAAAAATTAATACCGGATTTTGGAAGGGTTAAAAAGATTGGGCTGGGCTTTGCCGTAATTCTTTTTATCATGGCCTTATTCAATACAAAAATCGAAGTGACGGATGATGGATTCACCTTTCAGACCGCGTTGCTAACCTCCCGGGAAACGGCCACACCCCAGCAGGAACTTACTCCTGAAATGTTAGAAAAAATACAGTATGAAAATTATAAACTCACCACCCAACTTTTGGAATCCTACCAAGCCAGGGATGAAAAGCAAACCGTGGTCATGCTGAGAAATTTGCTGACGGAAATGCGCAAGGAACGCAGCCGCGAATATGAAGAATTGCTGGGTACTGTTAATCATGCTTACAAAGCCAATGATATAAGAATACAGCAGACGAGTCACACGGTCGATGAAATTATAAATTTATTAAACACCGGACGCTCAAAATAAACATCAACATTTTTTAATAAAGGAGTTCTAAAATGAAAACTATAAAATTAATTACCCTTTTCGTTACGCTTTCATTTTTATTGGGCCGGACAGCAATTGCAATGCCCATGAGTATGGAAAAGGATATTGCGATAATGGAAAATATTCTGGATAAGATGATTGTGGAAGACAGTCCGATATTTTTCTCCTATGGAGACAGATTTCAGGGGGAATATTATGATGATTATGGCATTGTGTTGACTGTTGAAAGCGCCGGTTTCTTTAATTTAGGTGAGCAGTTGGAATTAAGAATTCCTGAATTGCCCCCGATTCCTATTATTGATGAAGATGGCAGGATTCAACTCAGTGATCAAGAAGAGGAAGACCGGAAAAGAATCAAAGAGCAACAACAGAAACTGGAACAAAAAAAGCAGGATACCCAGGCGGAAATTGACAAGAAACTGGAGATGGTAAAAGAAATCCTGTTGGAATTTTTCTTCAACTATACTCGCGGCACCCTGGAAATGAAAGAGTCTGAAAAGATCATGGTCAATCTCAAAGTAGACCGTAGTCGTCATCTGGATAGGAAGTACAATATTCCGGCGGTGATACAAATGACGGCCACTGTCGCGGATCTGAAACGATTTTATCGGGGTAAAATGGATGAGAGTAAACTTGAACAAAAATTAATTTTCAATGCGCCAACCAGTGATAATCAGAAAAAGGATATTGAAGTGATGACAAATATTTTTGATACTTTTCTGGAAAAGAAATCTGAATTCTGGAACAAGCGCAACAAGAGCACTGGTTTTTATCTTGAAGGCTTTGGTGCCGTATTTAATGTGCCGATTGCCGGAAATACAGAATTTTTCCCATTCCAGGTCAATACCAAAGTAATTCAGAAGAAAATGGAAAATGTGCAGCAAGAATTGGAAAAGGCTCAAAAGAAACTGGAAAACTTCAAAGTAAAAGCAGATAAGGAGCAAGAAAAAGACAATAAAACCAGCGTCCATAAATACAAATATAAAACTGACAAAGATTCTCATATTGTTGCATCCTCTGATGATAATGAAAACATCGATATCAATGTTCAGGTTGAGAGTGATCTGGAGGGTGATATTGAAACTGATATTATTTCGTTTTCCGGTTCTGAATTTTCTGCGACGGAACTGGATTCTATTATGGATAAAACCCAGGAAGATATTATAAAAACATTGTCGATCTACGGAGCAACACTGAAAAGTGTTCAGCCGGATGAAAAGATCAGCGTTAAGATCAATTTGAACAACACCAGTGCAAAGCAAGAAAGAAATCTCTCATGCAAAAAACAGGATGTGCTTGATTACACTGCGGGGAAAATTGACTATTCAGAATTTGCACAACGATTTGTCGTTAAATAGAATTATAATGAATAGAGTACCGGCAGGGTATTACTTGCCGGTATTTTTTTATGGCTTTTCATTGGGAATATCAAACCGGAAGGTGGTTCCCTTTTCCACTGAGGTCGCAAAACTAATTTTGCCTCCCAGCATTTCCTCGCCCAGTAATTTCATGGAAAAAGTACCGAAACCATGGCCGGGGCCTTTTTTTGTCGTAAAATTCCGTCTGAAAATTTGTTTGGCAATCTTTGGTTCAATGAATTTTTCATTCCAAACTTCGATTGAAATGTAATCGGAACTGGACCGATGTGAAACAATCACCTGACCGCCTTTTGGAGTGGATTCCAGCGCGTTTTTGATCATATTGGTCAAAACCCTCACAATGATCGATATATCGGAATAAAAGCGGATGTTTTCAATAGTGTCAGGAAAGGTCAACAGCCTGTTTTCTATGACGCTGTGATTACTAAATACACGTTTTATTTCCTGGTAAACAGTGGCTAAAGAAACAATATCGATGTCCGCTGCAATTTCATTATTTTCATTTTTTATAATTTTCCGTTGAAAATCAATTTCCCGCACCATTTGATAAGTGAGATCATAAATAATTTGAATGATTTCAGTATTTTCGGTACTTTGGTATTTTAAAATTTCACAACCATTGATGATACCTGATACTTTGTTGAAGATATCATGAAAAAAGACCTGTTCCAGCTCAGCCATTTTTTGATTTTGGGTAACATCTTCCAGAAAAATCAATACAAAGTTTTCGTCATTAACTTTAATGTGGGCTGATTTTACTTTAAAGTATATATTGTTTTGTGTGCCATTATTCTGCACTCTGATTGAGCATAACTGTTCGGATGTTGATTTTTTTTCCAGTGACGATACCATCGAGATCGCAGCGCCGCAGGAAGCGCAATACTCACTGGTGCCACAGCCCCCCTCCATCAAATTCGCGTTAATACAGTGAACGGTTTCCCCCAGTCGATATCCGATAATATCCTTTACATTGTTTAATTCCATAGCTTCAATG